>DATJCF010000230.1:0-4940 GCA_035514935.1 Rhodanobacter sp.
GCCGCCGGCCTTTGCCGGCATCGACCTGCTGGTCAACAACGCCGGCCTGGCGCTGGGCACCGCGCCGGCGCAGCAGGCGGATCTGGCGCAGTGGAAGCAGATGATCGACACCAACGTCACCGCGCTGGTCACGATCACCCATCTGCTGCTGCCGCGGCTGATCGAACGCCGCGGCGCCATCGTCAACATCAGCTCGATTTCCGGCAGCTATGCCTACCGCGGCGGCAACGTGTACGGCGGCAGCAAGGCCTTCGTCACCCAGTTCTCGCACAACCTGCGCGTGGACCTGCTTGGCACCGGCGTGCGGGTGTCGTCGATCGAGCCAGGCATGGCCGAGACCGAATTCACCCTGGTGCGCACCGGCGGCGACCAGGCCGCCTCCGACCAGCTTTATGCCGGCGTGCACCCGATCACCGCAAGCGACATCGCCGACACCATCTGGTGGATCGCCAACCTGCCGCCGCACCTCAACATCAACCGGGTCGAGGTGATGCCGGTCAACCAGTCGGCCGCCGGCCTGCAGGTGCATCGCGACAGCTGAACCCGCTCAGCCAGTCCCCTTGCGATGCACGTCGTGCGTCACGAACGGACGCTCGGGGTCGGGCACGGCCAGCCAGTGCGGGTGGGCCAGGGTGTGGCGCATGTCGTCCAGGCCGCTCTGCCAGTGGCTGCGCATGCTGGCGGCGCTGAATTCGTAATCCTTGAAGTGGCCTTCGTGCGGCCGGTCCTGGTAGATCAGGTGGATCACGTTGGTCAGTGCCTCGGCGGCGCGCGCTTCGGCATGGCGATACGCGGGATCGTTGCGGCGATCTTCCGGCACCAGCGCCATCACGTCGTGCAGCAGGCGGCGCTGCTCCTGCATGCGGCCCATGAATTCGGTGACCAGGCGGGTGCGGCTGGAATACTGGATTTCCTTGCTGCGCTCGGCCACGTCGGCAAGATCGCGCGGCGGCGTGCCTCGGGCGCTCCACAGATCCACCTGAAACACCAGCGTGTCGCAACCGGGGCGCTCGCTCAGCACCTCGTACAGCGGCGTGTTGGAAACCATGCCGCCGTCCCAGTAGAACTCGCCGTCGATCTCCACCGCGGGAAACCCCGGCGGCAACGCGCCGGACGCCATGAAGTGCTCGGGCTGCAGGCGCTCGCGGCGGTTGTCGAAGTAGGCAAAGTTGCCGGTGCGCACATTCACCGCGCCGACCGCCACATGCATCGTCCGCGCATCGTTGAGGCGGTCGAAATCGACCAGCCGTTCCAGCGTGGCGCGCAGCGGCGTGGTGTCGTACCAGCTCACGCTGCCGGGCGAGGCGTGCGCGCCCAGGAACGGCGGCGGCTGGCGTGGATGGAAGAAGCCGGCCTGACCCTCGGTCATCGCGCGCCACGCGGCCAGGCCGCTCATGCCGTTGAGCCAGGCCGTGGGCCAGGCGACCGCGTCGAACCACGGCAGCGCCGGCACATCCGGCCACAGCGGCGGGCGGCAGATCGCCTCCCAGAATTCGCGCAGCCGTTGCACTCGCTGCTCGGGCGCGTTGCCGGCGATGACCGCCGCGTTCAGCGCGCCGATCGAGATGCCGGCCAGCCGGTTCGGCTGCAGGCCGGCTTCGTCCAGCGCCTCGAACACGCCGGCCTGGTAGGCACCGAGCGCGCCGCCGCCCTGCAGGACCAGCGCGACGGTGCGGTAATCGCGGGCTACCGTCTCGGCCAGCGACGGGGTGCTCACTGCATGAACCACCCGTGGCTGACCACCACCGACTGGCCGGTCAGCGCCGCGCTGGGGAAGGTGGCCAGGAACAGCGCGGTCTGGGCGATGTCCTCGACGGTGGTGAACACGCCATCGACGGTGTCCTTCAGCATCACGTCGCTGACCACCTGATCCTCGCTGATGCCCAGCTCCTTCGCCTGCTCGGGAATCTGCTTTTCCACCAGCGGCGTGCGCACGAAACCCGGGCAGATCACGTGCGAGCGCACGTTGTGCGGCGCGCCCTCTTTCGCCAGCGTGCGCGCCAGGCCCAGCAGGCCGTGCTTGGCCGCCACGTACGGCGCCTTCAGTCGCGACGCTTCATGCGAATGCACCGAGCCCATGTAGATCACGATGCCGCCATGGCTCCGGCCCTGCTCGTCCTTGCGGTACATGTGCCGCAGCGCGGCCCGGGTGGTGAGGAAGCCACCATCCAGATGGATGGCCATGACCTTCTTCCAGTCGGCGTAGCTGAACTGGTCGATCGGGTTGATGATCTGCACGCCGGCGTTGGAAACAAGGACGTCCAGACGGCCAAACGCCGCCACCACCTGGTCGGTGCCGGCATCGACGGAGGCCTCGTCGGTCACGTCCATCGCGACACCCATCGCGGTACCGCCAGCCGCGTTGATCTGCGCGGCCACGGCATCGGCCGCCTCCTGGCGGATGTCCGCGATCGCCACCTTCGCGCCGCGTTCGGCGTACACCTCCGCGATTGCCTTGCCGATACCGCTGGCCGCGCCGGTGACCAATGCAACCTTGCCATTGAGACTTGTCATGCGTTGCTCCTGCGTTGCGTGAATCGTGGGCTTGCGATCAATGCGTGTCTTCGGCCAGATAGGTGTATGCGGTCAGGCCGCCATCGAGCATGCGGTAGAGCTGATCAGCCTCGGCGCCGGTCACGTCGGCGCCGGCGATGCGCTCGCGGTAGCTGCGGCGCAAGGCTTCGAGATCGTAGCCCACGTAATCGAGCATCAGGTCGGTGGTGTCGCCGCGGCGCTGGTGGCCGAACACGAAACCGTCGCCTTCCACGCGCACGTTCACCGCGTCGGTGTCGCCGAACAGGTTGTGGATGTCGCCCAGGGTTTCCTGGTAGGCGCCGACCATGAAAATGCCCAGCCGGTAGCTTTCGCCTTCTTTCAACGCATGCAGCGCCAGGCTCACGTCGACGCCCTCGGCATCGACGTAGTGGTCGATGCGACCGTCGGAATCGCAGGTGAGGTCCACGATGACGCCGCGCCGGGTCGGCTCCTCGTGCAGCCGCGCGATCGGCGCGATGGGAAAGATCTGGCCGATCGCCCACACGTCCGGGATCGATTCGAACACGGAGAAGTTGGCGAAATACTTGTCCACCAGTTTCTCGTCCAGCTCGTCCAGCGCGCCGCGATGCGAGCGCTCGGCCGGCAGCAGGCGGGTGCGCACGGCATTCGCCACCGCGTAGTACATCTCGTCCAGCCGCGCCCGGTCGGCCAGCGCCAGCTGGCCCAGCGCATACAGCGTCTGGCCTTCGGCCAGGTGGTGCTGGGCTTCGTGGAACAGCTCCAGCGGCGGGCGGCGATCCAGCTCCGCCCAGATCTCGCGCAGGTGGCGCAGCACCATCGGCTCATCCCCCGCCGGTGGTGGAATCGTGCCGGCGGGCACCTGTTCGACCTCGGTCACGTTGACCACCAGCACCGCATGGTGCGCGGTCATCGCGCGGCCCGATTCGGTGAGGATGTGCGGCGCCGGCAGGCCCTCGGCCGCGGCGGCTTCGGACAGCGACTGTACGATGGTGGAGGCGTATTGCTCGATGGAGTAGTTGATCGAGTTGTAGCTGCGCGAACGCGAGCCGTCGTAGTCCACACCCAGCCCGCCGCCCACGTCCACGATCTCCAGCGGCACGCCCATGCGGCTCAGCTCCACGAAATAACGCGTGGCTTCGCGCATGCCGTTGGCGATGTCGCGCACGTTGGAAATCTGCGAACCCATGTGGAAGTGCTGCAGCTTCAGCGTGTGTTTGAGGCCGGCCGCGTCCAGCCGCTGGATCAGCGTCAGCACCTGGTTCGGCGACAGCCCGAACTTGCCCTTGTCGCCGCCGGTGTTCTGCCATTTGCCCGCGCCGATGGAGGCCAGGCGCACGCGCACGCCCAGCAGCGGCTCCACGCCCAGCGCCTTGGCCTCGCTGAAGACATGGTCCAGCTCGGACAGTTTCTCGATCACGATATGCACGCGCAGGCCCAGCTTGCAGCCGATCAGCGCCAGGCGGATGTATTCGCGGTCCTTGTAGCCGTTGCAGATCACGATGGAACCCGGCCGCGCCATGCCGAGCACGGCCATCAACTCGGGTTTCGAACCCGCTTCCAGGCCAAAGCCGTGCGTACCGGCGGCGACCAGCTCGCCGGCCACGCCGCGTTGCTGGTTGACCTTGATCGGGTAGATCGCGGTATAGCCGCCGGCGTAGTTCCAGTCGCCGATCGCCTTGGCGAACGCGGCCTGCATGTGCGCCAGCCGATCGGCCAGGATGTCGGGAAAGCGCACCAGCAGCGGCAGGCGCAGGCCGTCGGCGCGGGCGCGCTCGACGATCGCCGGCAACGACAATGCCGGGCCGCCGGGGCCGCGCGGACACATCACGATTTCGCCTGCCGCGCTCACGTCCACATAGCCAGCGCCCCAGTGCGGCACGGCGTAGGTGTGACGGGCGTCGTCGGTAGTCCACTGTTTTGCCATCGATGTCATCTCCTGTGCAACCGGCCTGGCGGCATCGCTGCGCCCGGCCGGCCACGTTTCCACGGATGATCGTCGCAGCGGCGGACCTTGACGGAGTTGCTCGGTAGAACCACAGGCCCGGACGACCGGAAGCCTCGCACGCCGCGGGGCCGATCGGGCTTGTCGGCAACCGGCGCGCTTTGCGCCGGTGCTGCCGGCGGCCATTGTAATGGCGACCCGTGACGATAGGGGCACGCCGACGGCGCCGGGACGACCGCGGGCGTTGTCGCTACAATGGGCGGCCTTGTATCCCCACGGTTTTCCAGGACACCTCGCCATGTCGCAGCAGCTCAGCTGGTTCACCGAAGCCCACCAGGCCTCCGGTTCCTCCATCGGTTTCCGCACCGAGCAACTGCTGCACGCGGAGAAGACCCCGTTCCAGAACATCGAGATCTACCAGACCACCGACTGGGGCAACCTGATGGTGATCGACGGCTGCGTGATGCTGACCACGCGCGAC
>DATJCF010000231.1:0-1791 GCA_035514935.1 Rhodanobacter sp.
CCGTCGGGATCATGGCGCTGCTTGGTGCGCGCCAGCCGCGGGTAATTCGTGCCCCAGAAGCCGTGCTGCCAGTCGCGCAGAAAGTAGTCGCTTTCGGAAACGTAGGAGCCGGCACCGGGCGCCACGTTGCGCAGGGCAGCCATCGCCTGGTCCACACCGCCGGCGTCGCGGCGGGCCTTGGCCAGATCGGGCGCCGTGCGGTGCAGGCCGGGATAGGCGGGATCGCCGCTGCTGCTGATGATCGCCAGCGCAAACGCGCCCAGTACGTCCGGGTGCATGGCCGTGTCGTGGGCTCGCTCGATCGCATCGGGCACACCGCCGGCCAGGCCCTTGTTGAAGTGAAGCTCCACCTCCCATGCCTGCGAGGCCGTGAACAAGGCGTCGACCAGCTTCGTGTCCGTTTCGAGCAGCGTGGCGGACAGCCAGGCCGATTGGTAGGCGTGGATGAACCAGCCGACCTGATGCTGGTCGCCGGCCCACAGCACATGGTTGCGCGGCGCATCGGTGCGGTCGTCCGCCACCATCAATCCTGGCGCGTGCTGGCGGAAAAATTCGGCGTCCCAGAAATGCCGCGCCGGCAGGGCCAGCACTTTCAGCGGTTCGACGACGGTGTATTCCGGGCGCGCCGTCACCCACGCCATGAATGGCGCCCAGCAGGTTTCCGCCTCGGCTTTGGTCAGCCCCTGAAACACCATGGAGATGGCCAGGGTGTCGCCATCGCGCAGCGACATCTGTTCGCCCCAGTGCGGGTTGAACAGCGCATCGCGATAGAAGCGCATCGCCTCGGCAATCAGGGCGCGGAAGGCGGCGGGCGAGGAGGCCTTGATGGCGCCGAACACGCCACCGAAGAACGCGGGCAGTTCGAATGTACGCAACGTCAGCCGCGTCACCACGCCCAGGCTGCCACCGCCACCGCCCTTGATCGCCCAGAACAGGTCGGGATCCCGGTTTTCATTGACCACGCGGATCCGGCCGTCGGCCGTGACCACTTCAGCCTCCAGCAGGTTGCTCGCGGCCGTGCCCCAGCGCTTGGAAAAGCTGCCGAAGCCGCCGCTCTGCACCAGCCCGGCCACGCCCACCGTGGTGCAGCCGCCGCCTTGCACGTAGCGGCCGCCACGCGTGGTCACTTCGGAGTACGCATCGATCCACATGGCGCCAGCGCCCACGCTCACCGCCGGCTGGGGCGCCACGGCGCAGTCGCGCGGAACGAAGTCGTCGTGCATCCGCACCTGGTTCATGTGCCGCGTCCATACGAGCAGCGAATCGGGTGCGTCGGAGGTGCCCTGGTAGCTATGGCCGCCGCCTTTCACCACCAGTCGCAGCCGGTGCTCGCGGGCGAAATCGACGGCCGCGGCGACGTCGGCCGCCGTCTCGGCGGCCACCGCGTAGACGCTGGGTCGGGATAGCCACGCATCAGCCCAGCCGCTGGTCTGGGTCAGCGCGGGTTGGTCGCCGAGGTAGAACGGATTCTTCAGATGTTTCACTGCCTCGGCCCTGACGGCCGCGGGCGCTTCGGGATCGAATGGCGACTGCAGTTTCTGCAGGCGACCTCCGGTTCTACGCCGCAGTTCGTCCCAACGTGCCTCGCTGGGCCAGCCCGGTTCGCCGGGGCGAACCTTGCGCCGCAGGCGCGGCACGAACTCGCGGGTACTGGCCAGCAGGCGCTGGGCCGGCAACAGCGAAAGGAGCGGGGCGGCCAGGGCGGCCTTGAGCAGGTCACGGCGATGCATGGGAATGTCCGGCGCGGGAGAAGTGGGGCCATGGTGCGCCAGCGAAGGCGCGCCATCGCTG
>DATJCF010000232.1:0-7276 GCA_035514935.1 Rhodanobacter sp.
GGACTCGGTGATTTCCGAGACCACGCGCACCACGTACGGGAATTCCTCGATCGTCGGCTTGACCGCCTGCACGCCGCGCTTGGCGAGGCGGCCGTGGCCGATCTCGCGACGCTTCGGCGCACCGAAACGACCGGCTTCGCCTACCGAGAACGGGGGAAAGTTGTAGTGGAAAAGGAACGGGTCCTTCGACTCGCCGCCGGGGGCGTCGATGATCTGCGCGTCACGCGTGGTGCCCAGCGTGATGACGACCAGCGCCTGGGTCTCGCCACGGGTGAACAGCGCAGAACCATGCGTGCGCGGCAGTACGCCGATGCGGGCCGAGATGGCGCGCACGTCGTCGAGCTGACGGCCGTCAATGCGGACCTTGGTCTTCAGCACGCTGTCGCGCATGGTGTGGTATTCGAGTTCCTCGAATTCCTTGGCGATCGCAGCGGACGCCCAGCCCTTCTCTTCGGCCTGCGCCTTGAGACCGGCCAGCACGTCGACCTTGATGGCGGAGATCGCGTCGCGACGCTCCAGCTTGTCGCGCACCTGGAACGCAGCAGCCAACTGATCACCGACCGCACCCTTGACGGCGGCAACCAGCGATTCGTCGCGGGCCGGCGCCTTCCAGTCCCACGACGGCTTGCCGGCTTCGGTGGCCAGCTCGGCGATCGCGCGGATGGCGGTCTGCATCTGCTGGTGGCCAAACATCACCGCGCCCAGCATGACGTCCTCGGACAGCAACTTGGCTTCGGATTCCACCATCAGCACGGCACCGGCAGTACCGGCGACGACCAGATCCAGGTCGGAGGTCTTCAACTCGGTGGCGGTCGGGTTCAGCAGGTACTGGCCATTGGCGTAACCGACGCGGGCGGCGCCGATCGGACCCTTGAACGGGATACCGGCCAGGCTCAGCGCAGCGGAAGCACCGAGCAGCGCCACGATGTCGCCGTCCACTTCCGGGTTCAGCGACACGACCTGCGCGATGACCTGCACTTCGTTCTTGAAGTCATCCGGGAACAACGGGCGCACCGGGCGATCGATCAGGCGCGAGGTCAGCGTTTCCTTCTCGGTCGGGCGACCTTCGCGCTTGAAGAAACCACCGGGGATGCGACCGGCGGAATAGAACTTCTCGACATAGTCGACGGTGAGCGGGAAGAAATCCTGCCCTTCCTTCTGCTTGGTCGCCGCCACGGCGGTGACCAGCACCACAGTGCCGCCCATGCTGACCATGACCGCACCGGATGCCTGGCGGGCAATTTCGCCCGTCTCCAGTGTGACTTCGTGATTACCGTACTGGAATGACTTGGTTACTTTTGCCACGTGTTTGATTCCTGATCTGATTGAAGAAGTGCGCCCTGCGACGGGCGCTTCTTGATCCTTGCGTTCACGCAGGAACGCGCGCGAATCAGCGACGCAGGCCGAGGCGCTCGATCAGGGTCTGGTAACGGGCGAGATCGCGATCCTTCAGATACGCCAGCAGACGCTTGCGCTGGTTGACCAGCTTCAGCAGGCCACGGCGGGAGTGGTGATCCTGCTTGTGATCCTTGAAGTGGCCGGTGAGGTGATCGATGCGAGCGGACAGCAGGGCCACCTGGACTTCGGTCGAACCGGTATCGTTCGGCACACGGCCGAAATCAGCGATGATCTTGCCGGTCTGTTCTGCGGTAAGAGACATGGAGTACGTTTCCTTGAAAAGGCGATGCGAAGCTTGCGCTTGCATCATCAGCGATGACACAAGCGCAAGCTTCGCCTAGATGAGTGAAAGCGTTGAAATAACTTGTCTATTCTACTGACGGGAGCGGTGTTACAACAAGAGCGAAGCGGGTTTTAGGCACAAATCGTCGTCTGGCGGCAGGTTGAAACCGCGCAGGATGCGGGTTTGCCGCCGCGCATCCAGTTCGAGCAGGGCCAGCAACGCGCCATCATTGGCAAACGCCGCGCAGCGCCCGGCCGGCAACGATGCGGCCAACTGGATCGGCTGGCCGCGCGCGATCGCCATGCTTTGCGTTTCATCAAGCTGCACGGCGGGAATATCCGACAAGCCCGCCGATATCGGCAACAACAGTGACAACAACGCGTCATCACTCTTTTCAGCGGCTTGCTGCACCTGCTCCAGCGTCGCCATGTGCGGTTCGCGGAACGGCTCGACCCAGGTGCGCCGCAGGGCGGTCAGATGGGCGCCGCAACCCAGGTCTTCACCAAGGTCCGCCGCCAGCGAGCGCACGTAGGTGCCCGAGCCGCACTCCACCAGCAACTGCAAGGTGTCGCCAACGCGCGACAGCAGCGTCAGTTGATGCACGTCGACCTCGCGCGGCGCCACCTCCACCGTTTCGCCGCGACGCGCCTTCGCGTACAGGCGCTCGCCATCGCGCTTGAGCGCCGAGTACATCGGCGGCACCTGCAGAATGCGGCCGCGCAGTTTCGCCAGCGCCGTTTCGATCATGGCGTCGTCGAGCGGCGGCACCGGGCGCTGTCGCACGACCTCGCCTTCGCGATCGGCGGTATCGGTAGTGATGCCCAGCCGGCATTCGGCAAGATAGGCCTTGCGCGAGCCCAGCAGGCTGCTGGCCAGCTTGGTAGCTTCACCGAAGCACAGCGGCAGCAATCCGGTGGCCAGTGGATCGAGTGCACCCGTATGACCGCCCTTGGCGGCGCGGAACAAACGGCGCACCGACTGCAATGCCTGGCTGGACGTCACGCCCATCGGCTTGTCGAGCAGCACGATGCCGTGCAGGTCACGCCATTTGACACGCTCGGACCGTTTCATCGAAACATGTGACACCACAGCCTTCCGTTCAATCCTGCTTGTCGTCCGCGGGCGGCAGGTTACGCGCCTGCTCGCGCAGCAGCGATTCGATGCGCTCGCCCTTGTCGACTGAATCGTCGTACTTGAACTTCAGCTCCGGCACCCGCCGCATGCGCATGCCGCTGTGCGCCAGCGAATGCCGGATTTCGTGGCTGATCTCGTTCAACGCCTTCACCGCGGGCAAACCCTGGTCGGGCAGCAGCGCGGTAACCCACACCGTGGCCCAGTCCAGGTCGCGGGTGATTTCCACGTCCGAGACACTGACCGACGGCAAGCCGTGATCGCGCACGGCCGCATGCACCAGCAAGCCCAGTTCACGGCGCAGCTCGGCACCAATGCGGTCGGTTCGTTTGAAGTCGCGGGATGGCATAGGTTCGGGATTCGAAATTGGGGATTCGGGATTCGTAAAAGCAACAACGGGCTGCGGCAAGAACGAGGAGAGCGGGATTCGCCGTTGCTTTGACGAATCCCGAATCCCGTCTCCCGAATCCCGACGCTGTAACGCCCTGCGGGCGTTACAGCGTCCGAGCCACTTCCGTACGTTCGAAGCACTCGATCTGGTCGCCGGCCTTGACATCGTTGTACTGCTTGACCGCAATGCCGCATTCCATGCCGTTGCGCACTTCGTCCACCAGCTCCTTGAAGCGGCGCAGCGATTCCAGTTCGCCTTCGAAGATCACCACGCTGTCACGCAACACGCGAATCGGCTTGCTGCGCTTGACCGTGCCTTCGGTGACCATGCAACCGGCCACGGCACCGAACTTGGAACTGCGGAACACGTCGCGCACCTCGGCCAGGCCGATGATGTCTTCGCGCACTTCCATGCCGAGCAAACCGGTGGCCGCCTGGGTCACCTGGTCGATCACGTCGTAGATGATCGAGAAGTAGCGCACGTCCAGGCCATTGGTTTCGATCACCTTGCGTGCCGACGCATCGGCACGCACGTTGAAGCCGATGACCAGCGCCTTCGAAGCCGCCGCCAGGGTGGCGTCGGATTCGTTGATGCCGCCGACGCCGGAGGCCACCACGTTGACGCGAACCCGCTCGTTGCCGATCTGGGTAAGCGACTCGCGCAACGCCTCGACCGAACCCTGTACATCGCCCTTGACCAGGATGTTGAGCGTCTGCTGCTCCACGCCCTGACCCATCTTGGCAATGATGTCCTCGAGCCGGTTGCTCTTGCTGACCATGCGCGTTTCGCGACGCTTGAGCTCACGCTCCTGCGCCACCTCACGGGCCAACCGCTCGTCTTCGACGCAGACGAAGTCGTCACCGGTTTCCGGCACGCCGGACAGGCCAAGCACCTGCACCGGGATCGACGGACCGGCTTCGCTCACCTGCTTGCCGGTTTCGTCGATCAGCGCGCGCATGCGGCCGTATTCGATGCCGCAGACCACGAAGTCGCCCTTGCGCAGCGTGCCCTGCTGCACCAGCACGGTCGCCACCGGACCGCGGCCGCGGTCCAGGCTGGACTCGATCACCACGCCGGAGGCGCGACCATCAGCCACCGCCGTGAGTTCCATCACCTCTGCCTGGACCGAGATCGCATCGAGCAGATCTTCGATGCCGGCGCCAGTCTTGGCCGATACCGGGATGAACTGGACGTCGCCGCCCCAGTCTTCCGGCACCACTTCCTGCGCCACCAGACCCTGCTTGACGTTGTCCGGGTTGGCGCCGTCCTTGTCCATCTTGTTGACGGCCACGATCATCGGCACCTTGGCGGCACGTGCATGCTTGATCGCTTCGATCGTCTGCGGTTTCACGCCGTCATCGGCAGCCACCACCAGCACCACGATGTCGGTCGATTGCGCGCCACGGGCACGCATCGAAGTGAACGCCGCATGGCCGGGCGTATCGAGGAAGGTGATCACGCCCTTCGACGTCTTCACGTGATACGCGCCGATGTGCTGGGTGATGCCACCGGCTTCGCCGGAAGCGACCTTGGTGGTACGGATGTAATCGAGCAGCGAGGTTTTGCCGTGGTCGACGTGACCCATGATGGTAACCACCGGCGGGCGAGTGCTCTTTTCGCCTTCCAGCTCGACGTTCTGGGTGTGTGCGGCCAGCGTTTCCTCGGCATTGTTCTGCGTGTCGGCGACAGGTACGTGACCGAGTTCTTCCACCACGAGCACGGCCGTGTCGTGATCGATGGTCTGGTTGATGGTCGCCATCACGCCCATCTTGAACAGCGCCTTGACCACCTCCGAACCCTTGACCGCCATCTTCTGCGCCAGCTCGGCCACGACATTGGCGTCGGTGACGACCACCTCACGTACCACCGGTGCGGTGGGACGCGAGAAACCATGGGGACCGCTGGGCGCGTTGTGGCTGCTGCGCATGACGTCGCGTCCGCTGCTGCGGCCGGGTTTGCCACGCTTGTTGTTGCTGGAACGACGGGCGCGATCGGCCTCGCTCAGGTGCAATTCGCCACCGGCGAAACGCTTGCCCGCTGCATCGCCACGCTCACCACCGCGGGCATGCTTGGACTTGCCACGCGCGGCGTCGTTGGCCGGGGCGGCGGCATTGCCGTTCGCCGCCGCGGCAGGACGGGCGGCGGCACTGCGCGCTGCAGCCGCGGGTGCAGCGACGGGGGCGGGTGCAGGGGCGGGGGCTGGAACCGGCTTCACCAGCTTTTCGCGTTTGCGCGGCTCGTGGATGCGCGGCAGGATCATGCCCAGATCGCGCTGATCCATGCGCTGCACAGCCGTCGGATCCGCTTCGGCGGCGATCGGCGCTGATGGGGCATCGGGTTCCGCTGGCGCTGCCGCGGATTCGATGACCGGCTCCGCCTGGTCGGCAGCTTTCGCTTCGGCCTGCGCGCGACGCTGCGCTTCTTCGTGCTGCTGCTTTTGCTGTTCTTCCTGAGCGCGCTGCTCGGCTTCTTGCTGACGCCGGGCTTCCAGATCGAGGCGATCCTTCTCTTCCTGCTCGCGCTGCTGCTGCGATTCCTGCAGTTTGCGCGCGGCCTCCTCGCGCTCGGGTTCGGCGCTGGCTTCCTCGGCGATCACGCTGCGCTTGACGTAGGTGCGTTTGGCGCGCACCTCGACATTCACCGTCTTGGCCGTGCCCGCAGTCCCGCGCGCACCGGGCGTGGCGACCTTCAATTCGCCAACCGTGCGTCGCTTGAGGGTGATCTGCCTGGGCGCGCTGTCGTCGGCTTCCGCCGCGGCGTCGTTCTTGCCATGCGTGCGACGCAGGAAGCCCAGCAGCTTCACCTTTTCGGTGCTGCTGATGACTTGCTCCTGGTCGGAGAATTTCATGCCCGCTTCGCCAAGCTGCGTCAGCAGCTTGTCTACCGGCATGCCCAGTACCTGGGCGAGTTGTTTGATCGTGACGTCCGACATCGTTTTGTTGCTCCGCCGTTCCCGCGCTTATCGTCTGTGCGGCATTGTCTGCGCCGCCACCTCCATCCGTGGTGAAAGGCCCGAAGGCCCTTCCTGGTGCGCCCGTCCAGGGCGCCGCCAACCGCGGTTAGCCGCCTTTCTCCAGTCGCTCGATCATCGGTGCGCGCGCGGCCATGATCAGCGCCGCTGCGCGTGCCTCATCCATGCCCTCGATATCGATCAGGTCGTCCACGGCCAAGTCAGCCAGGTCGTCGACCGTGAAAATTTCGCGGGCGGCCAGCGCCAGCGCCAGCGATTCGTCCATGCCGTCCAGCGCCAGCAGATCGCCGGAGCCTTCGTTCTCGTCGACGCCCTCCTCCGCCGCCAGTGCCTCGGTCAGCAAGGCATCGCGGGCGCGGGCACGCAGCTCCTCGACGATGTCCTCGTCGAAGCCTTCCACCGCCAGCAGCTCGGCACTGGGGACGTAGGCGATTTCCTCGACGCTGGAGAAACCTTCCTGCACCAGGATGTTGGCAATCTCCTGATCCACTTCGAGCTTGTCCATGAACAACTGGCGGGCGGTGTCCTGCTCGCTTTCGCTCTTGGCGGTGACCTGATCCTGCGTCATCACGTTGAGCTGCCAGCCGGTCAGCTTGCTGGCCAGACGCACGTTCTGGCCACCGCGGCCGATCGCCTGGGACAGCTTGTCCTCGGCCACCGCGATGTCCATCGAGTGTTTTTCCTCGTCCATGATGATGGACTGCACTTCGGCCGGCGCCATCGCATTGATGACGAATTGCGCCTGATTCTCGTGCCACAGGATGATGTCGACGCGCTCGCCATTGAGGTCGTTGGACACGGCCTGCACACGCGAACCGCGCATGCCGATGCAGGCACCGATCGGATCGGTGCGGCTGTCATGCGCCAGCACGGCGATCTTGGCGCGGTCGCCGGGATCGCGGGCGCAGCCCTTGATCTCGACCAAGCCCTGGCCGACTTCCGGCACTTCCAGCTTGAACAGCTCGATCATGAATTCCGGCGCCGCGCGCGACACGAACAGCTGCGGGCCGCGCGGCTCGGAACGCACTTCATACAAGTAACCGCGCACGCGGTCACCGACGCGGGCCGATTCGCGTGGAATCGTCTTGTCGCGCGGGATGAA
>DATJCF010000233.1:0-11354 GCA_035514935.1 Rhodanobacter sp.
TCGATCCACGCCGAGGCCTTCGATGGCCTGGTGGTCGATGTGGCCGGCCCCGGCAGTAGCGAGCCGATTGCCGCGCCACAACCGCCGCAGCCGCTGGACTGGCGCAGCGCCAGTCACTGGCGTTTCCCGCTGGCGCAAGGCGCCGCAGGGGCGGCGCAACTGGCCGGCTTGTGGTCGCAACTGGCGTCCGCCGGCGACTGGTGCCTGTGGTGGACGGCGGGCGCGGCGCGCGTGCCACCCACGCTGCTGGCCACGCGCGGCCTGCCGCAGCCGGCGGCCTATGCGGCGTTTCTCGATGCCGCGCACGCGGGTGCACCGTGGCAGTCGGCGGGCGATTTCGGTCACCGTGCCGATGCGGAAACCACGCAGAACCGGCGCATCGCGTTTCCGCCGGCGCCTGCGATCGAGGTGGCGGACACGCCGTCCGCCGCCGCGCCGCGAATCCTGCTTCCCGACGATCTTTCCGAACTTTTTGCCGACCTGATAGTGCCCCCGGCGCCGGACGAGCTGCCGAGCCGCCTCGGCGACGTACTGGAGGATGGCCCGGTCCGCTATCGCGCCGATGCGGCGCTGACCCTGGTGGCCGCCGATGACGGCTTGCGCGATCCACGCCGGCAGGCCGCCGCTGTCGCACATGCGCTGGTCGATGAGCTGGATGTCGCCGAACTGGCTGGCGGCGTCGGCGTATTGCGCCAGCGCCTGCTGGCGTCGCATCCGGCACTGCGTCGGCGCGGCGAGGATCTGCTCGAACCGGTCAGCGAGGACGGCGCGGTGGTGGCGGCGCAGTTGAATCACCGGCACGCCGCCGTGTTGCGCATCGGCAGTGCCGGCGTGTGGCATTACCGCCATGGCCAGCTGCACGCGCTGTTCGCCGCCGGCGAAGCGGCGGACGACGACAGCCTCGGCCATGGCGGCGAATTCGACGACTTGCTGTTCAGCCGCGTCACCGCCGCCGCGCCCGGACTGGGTGCCGCGAGCGGCCCGGTTTGCGAGGAAGCAGCCTGCACCGTGGCAACCGGCGACCGCCTGTTGCTGATGGCGACGCAGGCGCTGGTGCAACTACCGCTGGAACTGCTGGCCGAGGCGCTGGCACTGCCTTCCATCGACGGCGCGCGTGCGCGCATTGCCGCGGCAGCCGGTTTCCGGTCGCCCGCGGTCCACTGGCCATTGGCCATCATCGAGATCACGCCATGACGATGCGCCATCAATCCGCCGGCTATACCGTGACCGGCAAGATCCGCAAGCACAACGAGGATGCGATCCTGGTGCGCGAGGATGTCGGCCTTTGGGTGGTGGCCGATGGCATGGGTGGCCATTCGGCCGGCGATTACGCCAGCGCGATGATCATCGAACGGCTGGGCGCGCTGCCCCGGCCGGGCAACGTGTACGACTTCATCGAATCGATCGAGGACGCGCTGGTGCAGGTCAACACCGACCTGGTGCGTACCGCGGTGACCCGTGGCGTGGACATCATCGGCTCAACCGTGGTGGTGCTGGTGCACGACCGCGATTTCATGCTGTGCGGCTGGGTCGGCGACAGCCGCGTGTACTGCTTCGAGGAAGGCCGCCTGCGGCAGATCACCAGCGATCACGTACACGGCATGAAAGAGGACATCACCCAGTTCGGCAGCGCCTCGGTGCAGCCGCAACCCGGTGCCGGCGCGCTGACCCGCGCCGTGGGTGCCGAGGATCACCTGTTCGTCGACTGGGTCGTGGCCGGCAGCCGCCCCGGCATGCAGTTCGTGCTGTGCTCGGACGGCATCAACAAGGAAATGTCCGATGCCGAGATCGATGCTGAATGCCGCCGCCAGCTGGCCCCGCCCGAACTGGCCGCGCGATTGATGGAATTGGCCACCAGCCGCGCCGCCCGCGACAACATTTCCGCCGTCACCGTACGGCTCCAGGATTGACGAAGACGTATCCATGAATTCCCTTGCTGAACTGATCGCCGCCTACCAGGCCGGCACGCTGAAATTGCTGGCGTTGTTCAACGCCGTGGCGGCGCGTGGCCCCCAGGCGGAGGAAGACCACCGCGCCGAGATCGCGCTGGTCGAAACGATGGAAGCGGAGGGCACGCTGGAGGCGGACATCGCCCGCGCACTGGTGGCCAAGCTGGTCAAGCTGCAGGCGCCGCCGGCGGCCGCCGAGGTCGAGGCCAACGACGACGCCACGGTGATCAAGCCCGCTTCGCAGAACCGTCCCGTGGCCGAGGATGCCACCGTGGTGCAGCCCGCTTCGCGCCCCACCGCCACGCCGCCGCATGACGATGCCACCGTGGTGAAGCCGGCGTCGTGGAGGCCGCCGGAGGACAACCAGTCGACCGGCACGCAGGGTCGCACCGGCACCGGCACGCATTCCAACAGCACCTTCAACGCCGACACCTGGCAGCGCGTGGCCGATGCCGAAGGCGGCGACTATGCCACCGTGGGGATGTTGCTGAAGGGGCGCTTCCTGCTGGAGCGCGAGATCGGCCGCGGCGGCATGGGCGTGGTGTTCCTGGCGCGCGACGAACGCAAGGTCGAGGCACGCGACCGCGACCCGTATGTGGCGGTGAAGGTGTTGAACGACGAGTTCCGCCGCCACCCCGATTCGCTGATCTCGCTGCAGCGCGAATCGCGCCGCTCGCAATCGCTGGCGCACGACAACATCGTGCGCGTCTACGACTTCGACAAGGACCGCACCATCGTCTTCATGACGATGGAATACATCGACGGCAGCGACCTGAAAACGCTGATCCGCGAGCGCGCCTACAACGGCCTGCCGCTGGCCGAGGTGCGCCCGCTGATCGAAGGCATGGCGTGGGCGCTGAAGCGCGCGCACGCCGCCGGCGTGGTGCACTCGGACTTCAAGCCCGGCAACGTCATGGTTACCCGCGACGGCGTGCCCAAGGTGTTCGACTTTGGCATCGCCCGCGCCGGCAAACACATGGGCGACGCGGTCGGCGAACAGACCGTGTTCGACGCCGGTACGCTGGGCGCACTGACCCCGGCCTACGCCAGCCTGGAGATGATCCGCGGCGCCGAGCCCGAACCCACCGACGACATCTACGCGCTGGGCTGCGTGGTGTTCGAGCTACTCACCGGCAAGCATCCGTTCGACAAGGTCAGCGCCGAGGTGGCGCTGAAGGAAGGCCGCAAACCGCCGCCGGTACCGGGGCTCAGCCGGCGCCAGTACAAGACGCTTTGCGACGCCATCGCGTTCCACAGCGAGCAGCGGCTGAAGAGCGCCAGCGACCTCATCGAAGGCCTGCGCGAAGTGGGCTGGCGCGAACGGCTGGGGCCGTATCTGGCGTATGGCGGCGCGGCTGCCGTGTTGCTGGCCGCCGGCGGCTGGGGTTTCGGGCGCTACCTGCACGAGCAGCAGGTGCGCGGCGTGATCGCCGGGTTCACCGTGACCGACCCGCACCACTATCTCAACGAGGATCAGGCGCTCAAGGCGTTCGACCGCCTCGGCGATGATGACCGCCTGCGCATCGTGGCCGACCAGGGCGACGCGATCCAGAACTTCCTGCTGAGCCGCGTCGATGCGTATTGGGACCCCGACCAGGGCCGTTACGCCTACGCCCGCGCGCTGCACGTGTTCGCGCTGCGCGACAAGCTCAAGCTGTATTCGCCCACGCTCGACCTGAAGCGCAACGCGATCGAGGAACAGAAGAACGCCCTGCTGAACACGCTCGACACGCAGCTGACCCAGCGCATCGACAAGGGCGCGATCTTCGAGGACCAGCCCGACAGCGCGGTGGCCACGCTGAAGCAGATCCGCGCCATCGACCCCGACAGCAGCCTGCTGAAGAACGGCGAGCTGGAGTTGAAATACGACAGCGCCATCGGCCAGTCGCTGGCGGCCGGTCGGCTCGACGAAGCCGGCGCGCGGCTGAAACTGGCCAGTCAGTTGTTCCCCGCCTCGGCGCGTCTGCAGCGACGCGAAGCGCAACTGGCCAGCCTGAGCCAGGCCGCCATCGCAGCCGCCGCACCGATGACCAGCCATGTCGCGCAAACCGTGCCGCAGGCTCGCCAGGCGCTGGCCGATCTGCTGGCCAAGCCGACCATGGATGGCAAATGGCAGGCCGCTGTGGCGGACGCGATGCTCACGCTGAAGGGCGACAGCGCCGCCGAAACCACGCGTCTTGTCACTGCACTGGCCGACGCCATCGCGACCGAAACCGGCCGTCAGTCCGACCCGTTGCACCTGGCCCGGGCCGGTGAACTGGTGGCCTACGGCCTGCGCTATGCGCCGGATTCCAAATCGCTGCTGGCGCAGCGCGATCGCATCGATGCGCTGCTGCATCAACAGCAGGCGCAGCTGGATCAGGAAAGCGTGGCGGCCGAGGTCACCTCGCGCATCGAATCGCTCAAGCGCGCGGCGGCGGCCGGGGACACGGCCAAGGCGCAGGAATCGCTGGCGCGCGTCCAGGCCTTGCAGCCGGACAACGCCTTCCTCAAGCATGACGGCCCGCAACTGGTGGCCGACGCCTACCTCGGCAAGGCGCGCGAGGCGTTCCGCAAGGGTCGCGACACCACCACCGCGTCGGTGTTGGCGCAGGCCACGCAGGCGTTGGGCGATCGCAGCGATCTGCGCCATGCCAGCACGCGCTACGCGTTGGCGTCTGCCTTGATCAAGGCGCGCGGCAAGGTCGTCGCCGCGGCCGACTACCAGCGCCTCGGCGGCCAGTTGGCCGATCTGCGTCGCGTCGATGCCGACGGTCTCGCCCAGTTGGAATCCGACATGAAACTGCGCGGCCAGCTGCCCGAGGGCAGCCTGTCGCGCGCGCTCGACGCCTTGAAGACGGGTGCCAGCGCGCCGTCGCCGATCGCTCCGCCGCCCGGCCCCGCCGTGGTCGCGGCACCCACGCCGGCGCCGGCCGCCGCGACGCCCGTCGCCCCGACCCGGAATGGCGCCAGGCCGGCGGTCGCCACGGTCAAGCCGGCAGCGCCCGGTCAGGCGACCGTGGCGCAGGGATCGGCACTGGCCAGCGCGGATCCCTGCGGTCAGCCGGCGCTGGTGGGGCAGGGTCGTAGTTGCTTCGACCCGATCGCCGGCAAGCGCGGCCCCAGCCTGGTGGTGGTCAGCGGTGTGGGCGGGGGCAGGCCTTATGCAATCTCGCGCACCGAGGTCACCGTCAACGAGTTCAACCGTTTCTGCGCGGCTACCGGCAAGTGCACGGCCACTGCGGTGGCCGATCGCGAGAGCGGCGTGCTGCCGGTCAGCAACATCACGCTGGCCCAGGCGCGCGCCTATGCCGCCTGGCTGGGCAGTGCCAGCGGCTACGTCTATCGCCTGCCCACCGATGCCGAGTGGATGCATGCGGCGCAGGCGGGTTCGGGCTGGAAGCAGGCGCCTGACAGCAACTGCGTACCGCCCGGCGCCATTGGTGGCGATGGCTCCGGCGGACCGATCTCGGCGCGCGGGCGCGAGCCCAACCCGTGGGGCCTGGTCAACCTGACCGGCAATGTGTGGGAATGGGTGAGCAGCGGCGGCAGCGCCATGGTGCGCGGCGGCAGCTACACCAGCTACTGGTCCGACTGCACCGTGGCCAGCCATCGCCAAGACAGCGGTGCGGCCGCGAAAGACGTGGGTTTCCGGATTGTCAGGGAATTGAAATGACCGAGCAGGAACGAAAAGCCAACCAGGATCTGCATGCGCTCGACGAGGCGCACCGGCTGGGGCGGATCACCCGTGAGGAATACCGCGTGCGCCGCCGCCGGGTGCTCGGCGCCCTGTGCGACAGCAACGGGGTCACCGCGCGCAACGCCATCACGCCGCCACCGGCCAGCGCCCGGCGGCAGGCTGCCGATACCACCGCACCCGGCGAGGCGTTGAACATGCTGTTTCCGACGCGCTCGGGCCAGACCCGGAAATACCTGATCGGCCTGGTAGTGGTGGCGGTGGTCTGCGCGCTGCTGCTTTACGGGTTGTTGCACGGCAAGTGACGTAGTGCGGGTCGATGCTGCAGCGCCACGACGACGGTTGATCAAATTTCCCGCCGTTTGACGCATTAGCAGAAAACGGCCCGGGTGTACCACGAGGGCTTGGCAGTTTCTGGTCGTCAGGCTGCCACAATCAACGATTGCAAGGGGAATGTCGTGCGGATTGCTTGCCTGGCAGGGGCGTTGGCGCTGGCCTTGAGCGGTACGGTGCTGGCGCAGGAAACGACGGCACCGCCGCCGGCCGCCGTGCCGGAGAACGGCGCGAGCGCGGCAACCCCGGACATGGCCGCGCCGCAGATCCTGATCAGCGGCATCGCCCCCGGCGACGCGGCCGCGGCCGCCGCCGCGCAACAGGCCATCGATGTCGAATACAACAACGCCCTGGCCGCCGCCGGTGGCGCCACCACGCTGAGCCCTGCGCAATGGCAAGCGGTTGCCGACAAGGTGACCGCGGCGCTGCAGCAGGCCGGCCATCCCGACGCCCGCGCCTATCTGGCCACCCAGCTGGTGGCGTTCCGTCCTCACGCGCCGGCTGCGGTGGCGCAGACCACCCCCGCCGCCCCCGCCGCACCGGCGGACAACGTGGTGCCGCCGGTGCGTGACCGCGAAACCGACGCGGCCGTGTCGCAACAGATCGCCGTACGCGGTTTCCGCGTGCAGGGCGTCGGCAATCACCCGGACAGCGACATCACCCCGGCCTCGATCCAGGCATTGGCCGATGCCCAGTTCAAGACCTTGGGCGGCGGCGCGGCGACGCCGGCCCAACTGGATTTCACGCAGCTGCAGGAGGTGGCCGACAAGATCACCGCGCGCTACCGCAACGCCGGCTTCATCGTGGCCACGGCGTTCCTGCCCGCGCAGACCGTGGGCGACGACAAGCTCATCGAGATCAAGGTGCTGGAAGGCACCATCGGCAAGATCATCGTCAAGGGCACCAAGCGCTATCGCCCCGGCGTGATCGCCGCGCCAGCGGAGAAACTGCGCGGCAAGCCGTTGCGCAAGAGCGCCGTCGACACCGCCCTGCTTTACGACCGCGACCTGCCCGGCGTGTCGGTGGCCTCCACCTTCCAGCCCGGTGCGAAGACCGGCGAAACCGACCTGGTGATGGTGGCGCGCGAGGCGAAACGGCCGTTCACCTTCACCACCGGCGTCAACAATTACGGCAACGAATTGACCGGCCGCTACCGCGCGCAACTGGGCGCTACCTGGTTGAGCCCGCTGGGCATCGGCGACAGCCTGGCGGCGAACGTCGACTACGCTTTCAACCCGCGCAACAACGTCTACGGCTCGCTGGTCTATCGCGCGCCCACCGTGGTGGTGCCGGGCCTCAGCGCCGTGATCGGTGCCACCCGCAGCGCGATGCAGATCAACACCGGCACCTTCACCGCGCTGGGCGTGAAAGGCCCCAGCTCGCTGTATTTCGGCGGCGCGGACTGGGCCTTCGTCAACACCGACACGCTGAAAATGCAGGGCACGCTGCGTTACATCAAGGAGCAATCCAAACTCAGCACCGTCGGCATGACGTTGTCCGACCAGCGCTTCGACGTGGCCGAGCTCGGCTTCGGCATGAACCACACCGACCAGCGTTTCCACGGCATCGACCTGCTGCAGCTGGCCGTGCGCAAGTCGGTGAAGGATCGCTCGCGCCGGCCGGATCTGGTCAGCCCGGATCATGCCAGCAGCTTCCTCAGCGCCAAGCTGTCCTATACCCGCCTGCAGTTTCTTACCGACCGGCAACGGCTGTATTTCAAGCTGGCTGGCCAGTTCAGCAACGACGCGCTGGTACCGCTGGAGCAGTTCGGCCTGGGTGGCCCCGACAGCGTGCGCGCCTACCCGATTTCCGAGGGCCTGGCCGACCGCGGCTATTACAGCTCGCTGGAATACCACGTCGACGCGCCCGGCTTCGGCGACAAGGTGTCGCCGTTCTACGGCCGGCCATGGCGCGAGCTGCTGGAGTTCGAGGCCTTCGTCGATTACGGCAAGGGCTATCCGGCCGGCGCCAACCGCCGCAACAACACCCGCTCGGTCACCCTCAACGGTATCGGCGCGGGGCTGATTTTCCGCTTGCCCCAGTTCCACCAGTTCGAGTTCCACCTCGATGGTTCCGTACCGACGAGTCGGCAGCGCGCATCCGACGACAACGGCTACCACATCTATTCGCGCTTCGGCTTCACGTTTTGACGGGTGACACCATGAACAACACCACTATCGACGCGAAGACCCGCGGTGCACACGCCGCCACCCTGCCGCCGCATGCCGGCCGGCTGCGGCGAAAACTGTTGCCGGTAAGCCTGTCGCTGCTGCTGGTCAGCCCGTTCGTGTTCGGCGGTGAAGCGATGGCCGCCGCCGTGGGCGCCACCAGCGGACCCACGGGCGGCACCGTGGTGGGCGGTATCGGCAACATCACGCAGAACGGCGCCAACACCGTCATCAACCAGAACTCGGCCAAGCTGGCGCTGGACTGGCAGACCTTCAACGTGGGCAAGGATGCCTCGGTGAAATTCAACCAGCCGTCGTTCAACGCGGTGGCGCTGAACCGCATCCTGGACCAGAACCCCAGCCAGATCTTCGGTCACATCAGTTCCAACGGCCAGGTGTTCCTGATCAACACCCACGGCATCATCTTCGGCGCCAGCGCGCAGATGAACGTGGGCGGCCTGATGGCCAGCACGCTCGACCTCACGCCCAAGGACTTCCTCGCCAGCCGCTACAACCTCGACGCGCACGGTGTCAGCGCCGGCATCGTCAATCACGGCCTGATCAAGGCCGCCAGCGGCGGTTCGGTGAGCCTGGTCGGCGGCAGCGTCGCCAACGACGGCGTGATCCTGGCCAACTACGGCCGCATCAACCTCGACGGCGCCGATCGCGCCGTGCTCGATTTCGACGGCAACGGGCTGATCAACATCCAGGTCACCGGCGAGCTGAAACAGCGGCTGGACAACAACCAGGCGGCGGTATCCAACAAGGGCACGCTGAAGGCCGACAGCGGCACCGTGGTGTTGCAGGCATCCGCCGCGAAAGATTTGTTCACCAACCTGGTCAACAACAGCGGCGTGATCGATGCCGGCGGCATCAGCACGCAGGGCGGCGTGGTGCGGTTGGTGGCGGCTGGCGGCAACACTGAAAACAGCGGCGCCATCAACGTCACCGGCGCGCAGGGTGGCAGTGTGCAGCTGCTGTCGGACCAGAACGTCAGCGTTACCGGCAGCGTCGATGCCTCCGGCAGTCACGGCGGCGGCAGCATCCGCGTGGGCGGCGGTTACCAGGGTGGCGAAGGGTTGCAGGCCGCGGCAGTGACCTACGTCGGTCCGGGCGCGCGATTGAACGCCGACGCCCTGCAGTCGGGCAACGGTGGTTCAGTGGTGCTGTGGTCGAACGCCGCGACCGGCTTCAAGGGCAACATCAGCGCACGCGGCGGTGCGGCCGACGGCAACGGCGGCATGGCCGAAGTTTCCAGCCGCGGCTACCTGGCATTCGACGGCTCCGCCGACCTGCGCGCGCCGCACGGCGCATGGGGCACGCTGCTGCTGGACCCGAACGACATCACCATCAGTGATGATCCGGATGACAACCCGGCGACCCCGGGCGGCTTCGACGCCAGTGGCGTTTTCACGCCAGGGGATGCGACCACCGTATCCACGATCAACACGGCAACCATCGTCACCCAACTGGACAGCAGCGACGTCAACATCAAGACGACCGACGGCAACATCACCGTCGTCAACGGTTTCACCTATGCCGGTGACAACGATCGCACCTTGACGCTGGATGCATTCGGCACGCTGACGTTCAAAAACGGCGCATCCATTGAGTCCACCGGAGGAACCGGCGGCACGCACACGCTTGGCGGCGATCTGACGGGAACGGGTGGCGTCGTTTTTGAGACCGGTTCCAGTTTCATCACCAACGGCGGCAATCTGGCCGTCAACGGCGGCGCGTTCACGCTCGATGGTGCGCTTGATGCCGGTGCCGGTACGGTCACGCTGGATTCGACCGGTGCCATCAGCCAGGCTGCTGGTGGCGTCATCACCGCCGGCACACTGACCGGCAGTTCCGTCGGCGCGACCACGCTGGACGGGGCCAACGTCATCGGCGCGCTGGACAACTTCACGGCGTCCGATTTCGCGCTGACCAACAGTGGTGCACTGACGGTCAATGGCAACGTGGAGGTAGGCGATGCCGGTGATCCGGTGGGCCCGCCGACGGTGCCCTCCACGCCGGGCGATATCACGCTGAATGCCAGCGGCGCCATCAGCCAGGGCGCGGGGAGCACCCTGACCAGCCATGGTGGCACGGTGTCGATCACCGGCAGTGCGGTGACCTTGAGCGGGACACTCGACGCCAGCGGTTCGTCGACGAGCGGCGACGTAGACTTGATCGCGACCGGTGGCGATCTGCAGGTGAACGGCGCAGTTACCGGCAATGTCGTAACGATGCAGGCGTCCAATCTGGCGACACCGGCAACCCAGCAGTCGATCAGCGGCAATGGTGTCGTCACGGCAGCGACGCTGACCGGCAATTCCACCGGTGACACCACGCTTGGTGGCGACAACGCCATCGATACGCTGGGCACTTTCAGTGCCGCCAACTTCACGCTCAACAATGCCTCGACGAACGCGCTGACCATCGGTGGTGCGCTGGAAGCGGGTGCCACGGCGGGAGCCGATCCGGCCGTCGCCGGCAACATCGGGGTGACCTCGGCGGGCGCCATCAACCAGAACGCGGGCGGCAGCATCGCCGCCAACGGCGGCGACGTCACCTTGAGCACGACGGCAGGCGGTGCACAGCTCGGCCGGATCGATGCCGGGAACTTGACCGTGACCGCCGCCGGCGATATCACCCAGTCGAATGTTGCAGGCGAGGCCCTGCTCATCAGCGGCGCATCGAGTTTCGATGCGGGCGCCAACGCCATCACGCTGGACAACGCGAGCAATCACTTCACGGATGCGGTGAGCCTCACCAACAGCGGCGCCAACGACGTCACGCTCAACAACGGCGCCAATGCGCTGGTGCTGGGCGATGTGCAGGTGGGCAGCGGCGCGCTGACGGTGTCGGGGGTCGGCATCGCGCAAGCGACCGGCAGCACGATCACCCAGGCGGCGAGTGCGGGTGTGGCGCAATTCAACGCCGGTGCCGGCGTGCTTCAGCTGGACAAGGCCAACACGTTCACCGGTACGGTGGGCCTCACCAACAGCGGCGCCAACGACGTCACGCTCAACAACGGCACCAATGCGCTGGTGCTGGGTGATGTGCAGGTGGGCAGCGGCACGCTGACGGTGTCGGGCACGGGCATCACGCAAGCGACCGGCAGCACGATCACCCAGGCGGCGAGTGCGGGTGTGGCGCAATTCAACGCCGGTGCCGGCGTGCTTCAGCTGGACAAGGCCAACACGTTCACCGGCGCGGCGGGCCTCACCAACAGCGGCG
>DATJCF010000234.1:0-2064 GCA_035514935.1 Rhodanobacter sp.
CGCGTGTCGGCCGGCCAGCCGAAGCTGTGCACGATCTTGCCGGGCGTGGCGCGGCCGGCGGGCACCTGCCACAACTCCTTGATGCCGATGGAATAGCCTTGCGGGTCGCTGTCCGCATCCAGCTTGAAGCGCTTGACGAGCCGCTTGGTAAGGCTACCGCGCGCGCCCTCGGCCAGCACGGTGACCTTGGCCTTGATGTCGATGCCTTCGGTGTAGCCGGGCTTGTGCGTGCCGTCCTTGGCCACGCCCATGTCGCCGATGCGCACGCCGGCGACCGAGCCGTCCTCGTTATAGATGGTGTCGGCGGCGGCGAAGCCGGGGAACACGTCGACACCCAGCGCTTCGGCCTGCGGCGCCAGCCAGGCGCACAGCGCACCCAGCGACACGATGAAGTTGCCGTGGTTGTGCATGCCCGGCGGCAGCGGCAGCTTGCGCGCGCCGGTCTTGCTGAGCAGGAAAAACTGGTCCTCGCCGGCCGGGATGCAGATCGGCGGCGGGGTGTCGCGCCAACCCGGCAGCAGCGCGTCCAGCGGCTGCGGCTCGATCACCGCGCCGGACAGGATGTGCGCGCCGATGGTGGAGGCTTTTTCGATCACGCAGACGTTGACGTCGGGCTTGAGCTGCTTCAGCCGGATGGCAAACGACAGCCCGGCCGGCCCCGCGCCGACCACGACGACGTCGTATTCCATGGTTTCGCGTTCGCTCATCGCGGACTCCGGCTGCAAGTGGGAAGGGCGGCATGGCGACGAGGATGCGCGATACCGCAGCGTATTGTCCGGTTTCGCGTGCTGCGCGGCAACGCAGGCGGACACACGTGACCCTTGGTGGCGTCGTGACTTGCGCGTGAAGACGCATCGGCGCTTGCAATCGACTTGCGTTCGATGGCGATAATCAGGGCACGATCCCAGGGAATGCCCATGAATCAAACGCCACCGATCGCCGATTTCGAACTGCGCCGCGCCAGTCTGTGTCAATTGCTGCACTGGCTGGCCGTCGGCAGGGTCCAGCCGCAGGCGCTGGCCGATGCCTACCTGAGCGCGATCGAGCGGATCGACCCGCAACTCAACAGTTATGTGGATGTACGCGCCGGTTTGCTGCACGACCAGGCGCAAATGGCGGATCGCCGCCGCCGTGACGGCGTGATCGGCCGGCTCGACGGGATTCCGCTGGCGCTGAAAGACAATTTCGACGTCGCTGGCTGGCCGACCCGGGCGGGCCTGCCGGATCGCGACACGCCGGTGCAGGACGACGCCCACGTCACCGCGCGGTTGCGCGCCGCCGGCGCCTTGCTGATCGGCAAGACCAATATGGATGAAGGCGCGCTGGGCGCCGCCACCGACAACCCGCATTTTGGCGCCACCCACAATCCGCATCGGCACGGCTATACCGCGGGCGGCTCGTCCGGCGGCGCGGCGGTGGCTGTCGCGGCGGGGCTGGCGGTGGCCGCGGTGGCGTCGGACAGCCTGGGCTCGGTGCGTATTCCGGCCAGTTACTGCGGCGTCTATGGGCTCAAGCCCACCCATGGCGAGATCTCCGCCCGCGGCATGGTGACGGCGGCGCGCCGGCTCGACGCGGTCGGCCTGCTGGCGCGCAGCGCCGACGATCTCACCGTGCTGCTGCAAGTGCTGGCCGGCTACGACGCCGACGATGCGCGCTCGCGCCGGCGCCGGGTGGCGTTCGCCTTGCCCGACTGGGAGCCGGGCCATCTGCGCGTGGGGTTGTTGCCGGATCTGGCCGCCGTGGGCGTCGAGCCGGAGGTGATCGAAGTGTTCGAGGCGGCGATGGCGAAGTTGCCGCACGCCCTGAGCGACCGCCGCACCGTCGACTTCGCCGACTGGAATTTCAGCCGCACCCGCCGCGCCGGCCTGCTGCTGATGGAGGCTGAAATGCTTGGCACGTTCGCCAGCGATCTGGCCAATACCGACAAGCCGGTGTCCGCGCGCTTCCGCGGCATGCTCGATTTTGCCGCGAGAAAGAGCGCTGCCGATTACGCCATCGCCGACCGCGTGCTGGATGCCGCCACACTCAAGATGCGCCGCCTGTTCGCCCAGGTCGACGTGCTGG
>DATJCF010000235.1:0-1596 GCA_035514935.1 Rhodanobacter sp.
TGTACGCCGGCAAGGTCAACCCCAGCGCCGAGAAACCCTGCCCGACCCAGGAGCCCGCCCACATCGCGATCAGAATGATCACGATGCTTTTGAGCGCGGCGAACTCGCGTCCGGCGTCATCTTGCGGTTCATCGGTCTGCAACGTGGCCGCCCCGCTACCACCGGGCACGCCTGCAACACCGCTTTCGGGGCGAAGTTTGAAGCGCCGGATCAGCAGAGTGATCACCGGGCCGCCGATCACGCCGCCGCAGATGATGCCGGCCATCGCCGAGCTGATCGCGATCGACTCCGCCCCATGCACGCCGGCCTGCTCGAACAGCGGGGCGAAGGCCAGACCCGTCGCCGGGCCGCCGGTGAGCGTGGTGGAGCCAGTCAGCACGCCGAACAACGGATGCTGCCCGAAGACGGTAGCCACGCCGATACCCAGCACGTTCTGCAGCACCGCAAACACGCTGGCCAGGGCCAGGAAAATCATCACCTGGCGACCGCTGACACGCAGCAGCGCCAGGCTGGCGTTGACGCCGACCGTGGTGAAGAACGCCACCATCAGCGGTTGCTGCAGCGAGGTGTCGAACTCGACCAGCGTGGTGTTGAACTGATGCGCCACCAGCGCGATCAGCGCCACCACCAGACCGCCGATCACCGGCTCGGGAATATTGTAGCGGCCCAGCACGGGGATGAGCCGGCACAGCGCGTAACCCACGAACAATACCGCGCCGCCGAAGGCCAGGGTTTCCACGGCATCCAGCTGGATCATGCGGCGACTCCTGCCGGGGATGGGAGATCAACGGAGAGCGTGAGTCGACCGGCGCGCGGCGACGGGTTTATCGAAAATCGCCATGGAGTGGCAGTCATGGTGGGCATCGCGTGTCCCCGGGCTGTCGTGAATCCGCGCGCTTGTCGTCGCGGCCAGACCACCGTATCGGTTGGCACGCCGACATGCCAGCTTCAGCGCAGCATTCAGCCCGCCCTGCGATCTTCCAGCCAGCGCCAGCCGCAATACACCGGCACGCCCAGCGCGATGATCAGCAGGCTCATGCCCGCGTCGCCGGGGCGGTTGATCGCCGAGGCCACGATCACGCCGAACACGGTGATCACGAACACCAGCGGCAGCAGCGGATAGAACGGCACCCGATACGGCGCCGGCTCGTCGATGAAATGCTTGCGGTACCAGAACAGCGTGGCGATGCCGAACACGTGGCCCAGCCACTCGCCCACCGTGGTGTAGTTGAGCAGCTGATTGAAACTGCCCGACAGCGTGAGCACGATCGCCCACGCGCCCAGCGCCAGCAGCGCGATCTGCGGCGCCCGCGTGCGCGCATCGATGCGCCCGGCGGCGCGGAAAAACATGCCGTCGGCGCCCATCGTCTGCAGCACGCGGGCGCCACCGGCGATCGCGATGCTGCAATAGCCGAAGGTGGAACAGGCAATGCCCGCCGCAATCACGGTGGCCCCGTGCGGACCGAACAGTTTCGCCATCAGGTCCGCCGCGGGCGCCTCGCTGGCAGCCAGGCCCGCATGCCCCAGGCCGCCCAGATAAGCCAGGTTGGCCAGCACGTAGCAGATCACCACGCCGCCCATGCCCAGGCCCAGCGC
>DATJCF010000236.1:0-4431 GCA_035514935.1 Rhodanobacter sp.
GTCGCCCAACAAAAACCCGCCGGGCGGCGGGTCGGTTTGTGCTGGGTGCCTGGTGTGACCTTCAAGCCAGGTCGAGATCGACCCGCGTGACCATCATGCCGCGTTCGCGCAGGGCGCTGTTCAACGCCTGCTTCATCCGCGTGCCCATTACGCGGCGGTCGGCGGCTTCGCCGGCCAGCGGCTCGTCGTTCATGGCGGCGATGGCGCCGCGGCGGATCAGCTGGTCGACCTGGTCGATCACCGCGTCGGCGCGCTCGGGTTCCAGCACCTGCCAATACACGGTGCCGCGGACGTCATGGGTGTTGTCGGCCATCGACTCTTCCAGCCGCAGCACCTGGCCGGCGAGGTTGATCTTGTGCGCCACGCGCTCCAGCAGCGGCATCACCATGTGCACGCCCGGCTGCAGCAGCCGCGCCGGCTTTCCGAGCCGATGCAGGCTGTAGACCTGTCCGGCGGGCACATGCTTGATCGCGCTGGCGAGCAGTGCCAGTGCGGATCCCAGGATCATGACCGAAATGAGCGTATTCATGGTTTTAAAAACAGCCACTTGGCTGTTATTTCCTCGTCCAGTACAACAACTTAAGAGTACAGGCGGACCTTGTGCGAAATATTAACGGACATTTAACCCACAAGCCAGACCGAAGCAAGGCCTGTAGCCAACGATGCCCATTTTCATCCTCTGTCCGGCTCGTCTTCCGTAGAAACGCTTACTTAACGCTTCGGCCGGCGCTCGGAGATCTTTAGCCGATGCCTGACGCCCGGCGATCTTTTATGTCACCGCACGTCAACCACGCACCGGATTTCGTTCGCTACGGGCGTGGCGCGCTGCCGTCACCTGTTCGAAGCAAGAAAAGTGCCCACCGTGGCCGGCGGGCGGAAGGTGAAGTAAGGTAACGGCCCGCGACACAGAGGCAGCGAGCACGTGACAGGCGAGAGGCAGAAGGGTGATCGGGCCACGGTCGTCGTGGTCATGGGCGTATCCGGTTCGGGCAAGACCACCATGGCCAGGGAGCTGGCGCAGAAGCTGGGCTGGGCGTTCCTCGAGGGCGACAGCGTGCATCCGCCGGCGAACGTCGCAAAGATGAGCGCGGGCACACCACTGAACGACGATGATCGCTGGCCGTGGCTTGATGCGATCGCCGAATGGATGTCGCAGCGACTGCAGCGCGGTGAAAGCGCCGTCGTGGCGTGCTCGGCACTGCGCCGCGTCTACCGCGACCGCCTGCGGCAGGCCGGCGCCGGTGTGCGTTTCGCCTATCTGCACGTATCCCACGACGAACTGGCCCGACGCATGCGCAGCCGCAACCACTTCATGCCGCCGTCGCTGCTGGACAGCCAGTTGGCAACGCTGGAAGAGCCGGGCACGGATGAGGATGCATTGCGGGTCACCGAGGAACACGGTGTGGAAGCAAGTCTGGCCGCCATTATCGGCTGGGCTTGCCGTCCGTCCGCCCATGCGAGTGCACCGGCGGACGAACGGTAAACCGGCTTGTCGGTGCATCCCTCGATACGAGGTGATGGCGCCGGCAGGATTCGCCTCAGAACTTGCCGGCGCGGAAGTCGGCGATGGCTTCCTGGATCTGCTCGGGTGTATTCATCACGAACGGTCCGTAGCGGGCGACGCGTTCGTTGAGTGGTTTGCCGGCGACCACCAGCAAGCGTGAAGGTTGCGCGCCACCGGTCAGTTGCAGCGTGTCTCCGTCGGACAGCACGCCCAGTTCGCTGCGCTGCAACTGTTCGCCGCCAACGATGGCCGATTCGCCCTCGAACACATAGGCGAAACCATGGTGGCCGGCGGGCAAGTCCAGCGCCAGCTGTGCGCCCGGCTGCAGCGCGATGTCGAGATAGACCGGCGCGGTGACGATGCCTTCGACCGGACCGGTGGCGCCGGCCAGCGCGCCGGCGATCACCTTGACCTCGACGCCCTCGGCCGGATGCACCACGGGGATCCGCTCGGGGCTGATGTCCTGGTAGCGCGGGGCCGTCATCTTGTCGCTGGCCGGCAGGTTCACCCATAGCTGGAAACCCCACATCAAACCGTTTTCCTGCTGCGGCATCTCCGAATGCAGGATGCCGCGACCGGCGGTCATCCACTGCACGCTGCCGGGTGTGAGGTCACCCCGGTTGCCGTGGTTGTCGTGGTGCTGCATGCGGCCGGCCAGCATGTAGGTGACGGTTTCGAAGCCACGATGCGGATGCTCGGGAAAGCCGGCGATGTAATCGTCGGCGCTGTCGGAACGGAATTCGTCCAGCAGCAGGAACGGGTCGAGCATATCCAGCCCGGGCTGGCCGATGATGCGTTTGAGCTTCACGCCGGCGCCGTCGGCGGTGTCGCTGCCGCGAATGCGGCGGGTGATGTGGCGGTCGGTCATGGGATTCTCCGGCTGGAAAACATTCCCGCCAAGATGGCCCTGTTCGCGTGCCAATCCAAGCGCGGCGACCGGAACGGATCGTTCCGCCGCGGCGACAATGGCAAAAGCGGGAAGTGAGTGAAGAGGAGTGAGAGCGAAACAGCCCCGCTCTTCTCTCACTCCTCACTCCCCTCACTCCTGCCTTCAATGCACCCAGTGGCCGCTGCGCTGGCGCGGTGGCGAATGGTCGTCGTCGTTGCCCGGGCGTTGCTGCAGCACCATCGTCTCGACCTCGGCCTCGGTGGCCGGCTTGGCCTGCCAGTACTGGTTGACCGCCACCAGCACGGCTGCCACCTGCGCCAGGCAGCTGTCGTACTCCTCGTCGCTGAGTTTCTCGAACTCGGCGTCGGCGCTGAGCACGCCTTCGTCGACCGCCAGCGCCATCACCGGCCCCAGCAGTTCCATCAGTTGCGGGTCCTCGCTGAGGCGGCTTTCCCACAGGCTGGCGCGCAAGTCGATGCCGCGGCTGAAGCCCTCGCACCAGCCCGCGGCGGACAGCATCATGCCGGTTTCCAGTTCCACCTCACCGAGGATCGGCTCGTAGGCGTCCACGTCGAGCTCGGCGCTGATCGAGTCGTTGAGCTTGGCCAGCAACGCCAGCACGCGGTTGCCCTCGTTCTCGTCGGCGAAGGGTTCGTGCAGCACTTCGGGCAGCCATTCCTCCGGCAGCACCAGCAGCGGGCCGACCGCCAGCGCGCTGAGCAGGCCATGCACGCCGTCGAGCAGCAGGTCGTCCGCGCCGGTGTGGGCGCGTAGGTAGCGGTCCAGTTCATCCAGTTCGCTGTCGTCCAGCGAGCTGGGCCATTCACTCTTAGCAGTCATCTCAAAACCTGTTCGTGGTCGCATCGCGCCCGTTGCGGGCAGCAGGGGCGGCGGGGGAAGTGTACGTCGGCGCCGGTTGATCGCCGGATGGCGGGTAGGCGCACGCGGTCATGGGCTTGCCTCCAGATCGAGTTCCAGCAGCACCGGGGTGTGATCGGAGGGGCGCTCCCAGCGTCGTGGTTCGCGGTCGATGGCGGCGGCGCGGGCGACGGATTTGAGGGCTTCGCCAATCAGGATCAGGTCGATGCGCAGACCCATATTGCGACGGAACGCGGCCTGGCGGTAATCCCACCAGCTGTAATGGCCCGCTTCGGATTCGAACAGGCGGAAGCTGTCGTGCAGGCCCAGGTCGGTGATCGCCTTCAGGCCCGCCCGCTCCGGCGGTGAACACAGGATGTCCTCGCCCCATGCCGCCGCGTCGTAGACGTCGCGGTCGTCCGGGCAGATGTTGAAATCGCCCAGCACGACCAGCCGCGGATGACGGGTCAGTTCGTCGGCCAGGAAGTCGCGCACCCGTGCCAGCCAGTCCAGCTTGTACGCGTATTTCGGATCGCCCACCGCCTTGCCGTTGACGACGTACAGGTTCACCACCCGCAGCCCGCCCACGCTGGCAGCCAGGATGCGCCGCTGCGGGTCGTTCAGGCCGGGGATGTCGGTGACGATGTCGCGCGGTTCGTCGCGGGCCAGGATGGCCACGCCGTTATAGGTTTTCTGGCCCGAAAATACCGCCTGATACCCAGCCGCCGCCAGCTCGTCGACCGGAAACTTCGCGTCTTCCAGCTTGGTTTCCTGCAGCGCCACCACATCGGGCTGCGCATCGGCCAGCCACTGGGTCAGATGCGGCAACCGCACCTTCAGTGAATTGACGTTCCACGAGGCAATTTTCATTCCGCCATTGTAGGCGATGCGCGGGCGCGGCCGGCTGCACCGCAGGGATACGATGAACGGATGGAAACCGGAGGAAACGGCGCCGTCAGGCGGTTTGGCAGGCTTGTCGGGCGGGGTGTTCCAGTGGCGCCAACGGGGCGCAAGAGCCACGGGAAACTATATTCACCAAAAGCTTGCATTCCAGTGTATGCTGGCGAGGCAGGGGTTTGGGGCAACCCAGAGTGCCTGCTTCTATTGCGGTCAAGTGCATTTCGCTCCAAGCCGCAAACCATCAATGCTTCAAAGGTAATGTTACATGTCGGATCGTCAG
>DATJCF010000237.1:0-3358 GCA_035514935.1 Rhodanobacter sp.
CTTGCCCGAGCGGCTGATCGAATCGACGGCGCTGGTGTTCGTGCTCAACATGTTGCGGCGCACGGATTACATCAGCGTGATCCCCACCGATGCGGCCGAGTACTACGTGGCGCACGGCGTCATAGCGCAGGTGCCGGTGGAACTGGCCTGCAAGATGGACGATTTCGGCATCATCACGCGCAAGGACTGGCTGCTGTCACCAGCGGCCCGATGCATGCTGACGGCGCTGAAGCAGGCCGCCAGCGACGTCTACGGGTTGCCGCGGCTCGATTGACAGGCGGCCGGTCAGGTCCAGCCCGCGTCGACCACGAACTCCTGCGCGGTGCAGGCGCGCGATGCGTCCGAGGCGAGAAACAGCGCCATCGCCGCGATGTCCTCGGGCATCACCTTGTCGGGAAGGCACTGGTTCTTCATCAGCTCCTTCTCGCTCTCGGCATCCAGCCACTGCGTGATCTGGCGCTCCGTCATCACCCAGCCCGGGCTGAGCACGTTGATGCGGATGCGATGCTCGCCCAGCGCCTTGGCCATGCCACGCATCATGCCGTTCATCGACGACTTGGCGGTGGCATAGCAGGGGTAGCCCGCGTTCTTGGTCTGCCAGCCGGTCGAGCCCAGGTTGATGATGGAGCCGCGCCCCTGCTCGCGCATGCCCGGCACCACCGACTGGATCGCAAAAAACGCCGCGCGCTGGTTGACGCCGATGCGCTGGTCCCAATAGTCCGGCGTGACGTCCTCAAGCGCGTGGCGATCGTCGCTGCCCACGTTGTTCACCAGTACGTCGAACGTGCCCAGCGCCTGCGCCGCGTCGGCGATCGCCTGCTGCAGCGCAGGCACATCGGTCACGTCGCAACGCTGCCACCACGGCGCCGGGCCGAGACCCTGCTCACGCAGCCGCTCGACCAGGGCCTCGCTCACCGCGGCATTGATATCGACAAATGCCACCTGCGCCCCCTGGCGCACGAACGCTTCCACCAATGCTTCACCGATGCCGCTGCCGCCGCCGGTAATGAACACCCGCCGCGAGCGCAGGTCCGGATAAAGCGTGTCGCCAAGGGCCGCGCCACTGCCCTGCTGCCGAGCGGATGATGCCTGCATGAGTAACGATCTCCACCGTTCTTTCGATACGTTTATGTGTATCAATAACGCTATAAATATTATTTTATTTGTATCAATATGCCCTGTAGTCTGCCGCCTGTAAAGCCAGTTTCCACGGGCACGCCAGCGGATCCACGGATCCCCCAGCAAAGGACATCGCTAACCCATGACTTCTCCCAAAGACACGAAAAGACGCAGCCAATCCTGGTTCGGCCACGAAGGCAAGAGCGGCTTCCTCTACCGAAGCTGGCTGAAAAACCAGGGCTATCCCAGCGATCTTTTCGACGGTCGGCCGGTGATCGGCATCTGCAATACCTGGTCGGAACTGACGCCCTGCAACGGACATTTCCGTGAGCTGGCCGAATACGTCAAGCGCGGTGTCTACGAGGCGGGCGGCTTCCCGCTCGAATTCCCGGTGATGTCGCTGGGCGAGACCCAGATGCGCCCCACCGCGATGCTGTTCCGCAACCTCGCCAGCATGGATGTCGAGGAATCCATCCGCGCCAATCCGATCGATGGCGTGGTGCTCTTGATGGGCTGCGACAAGACCACGCCATCGCTGATGATGGGCGCGGCCAGCTGCGACCTGCCAACCATCGGCGTGTCCGGCGGCCCCATGCTCACCGGCCGTTGGCGCGGACAGAAGATCGGCTCGGGTACCGGCGTGTGGAAAATGTCCGAAATGGTCCGCGCCGGCGAAATGGAGCAGGAGGATTTCGTCGAGGCCGAATCCTGCATGCACCGCTCCAAAGGCGGCACCTGCATGACGATGGGTACCGCCTCCACGATGGCCAACATGGTCGAGGCGTTGGGCATGTCGCTGCCCGAGAACGCCGCCATTCCCGCCGTGGATTCGCGCCGCTATCGGCTGGCGCAACTCAGCGGACGGCGCATCGTGCAGATGGTGCACGAGGACATGCGCATGTCGAAAATCATGACGCGCAACGCCTTCGAGAATGCCATCTGCGCCAATGCGGCCATCGGCGGCTCGACCAACGCAGTCATCCACCTGCTGGCCATGGCCGGTCGCCTCGGCGTGCCGCTGACGCTGCAGGACTGGGACGAGCTGGGCTCCAAACTCCCCTGCCTGGTCAACCTGCAGCCCTCGGGCGAACACCTGATGGAGGACTACTACTACGCCGGCGGCCTGCCGGCGGTGTTGCGCGAAATCGCGCCGCACCTGCACCTCGATGCGCTGACCGTGAACGGCAAGACGCTGGGCGACAACGTGAAGTCGGCACCGTGCTGGAATCGCGACGTCATCATGACCACCGCCGAACCGTTCAAGCCCGAGGCCGGCATCGCCGTGCTGCGCGGCAACCTGGCGCCGGATGGCGCGGTGATCAAGCCGTCCGCGGCATCGGCCCACCTGCTGCAGCATCGCGGCCGCGCGGTGGTGTTCGAGGACATCGAGGATCTGAATGCACGCATCGACGATGACGCGCTGGATATCGACGAGCACTGCGTGATGGTGCTGAAGAACTGTGGCCCGCGCGGTTACCCGGGCATGGCCGAAGTGGGCAACATGCCGCTGCCGCCCAAGCTGCTCAAGCGCGGCATCACCGACATGGTGCGCATCTCCGACGGCCGCATGAGCGGCACCGCCTACGGCACCGTGGTGCTCCATACCTCGCCCGAGGCCGCTGCCGGCGGACCGCTGGCGCTGGTGCAGAACGGCGACATGATCGAACTCGACGTGGCCGCACGGCGCATTCACCTGGATGTCACCGACGAGGAACTGGCACGGCGGCGCACGCTGTGGAAAGCACCCGAGGTGCCGAAACGCGGCTGGTACAAGCTCTACGTGGACCACGTGCAGCAGGCCAACCTCGGCGCCGACCTGGACATCCTGGTCGGCGGCAGCGGCAGCGAGGTGCCGCGCGATTCGCACTGAGCGGACCTGACTCTCAGCGCGACCACGCCGCAGAAAAAACCCGCCTTTCGGCGGGTTTTTCGTCACATCAGGTTGCGGCCGTGGAACAGTTCCTCGATCTCGCGGCTGACCAGCGACTCGATCCGCTGGCGCTCCTTGAACGACAGGTCGTCGGCGTGCGACTCGAACAGGTAGGTGTCCAGGTCGAAGTCCTTGATGTGCATCTTCGTGTGGAACATGTTTTCCTGATACACGTTGACGTCGAACATCTCGTACTTCTGGCGGATGTGCTTGGCCAGATAGTCCTGCACCGAGTTGATCTTGTGATCGATGAAGTGCTTCTTGCCCTTCACGTCGCGGGTGAAGCCGCGCACGCGGTAATCGCACACC
>DATJCF010000238.1:0-2712 GCA_035514935.1 Rhodanobacter sp.
CGCCCAACAAAAAAGCCTCACGAGGAGGCTTTCTTGCATCAAGAAAGATCTGGTAGCGGGGGCAGGATTCGAACCTGCGACCTTCGGGTTATGAGCCCGACGAGCTGCCAGACTGCTCCACCCCGCATCAGAGTCCGAAGATATTAACGTAATGGCCGGATTCTTGCAAGCTCCGAGGCCATTATTTCCGCAATTCGCCGCATTGCCTTACAGGCCGAACGCGCGGCGGCACCAGGCCAGCAACGGTCCCCAGTACAACCCCAGCACGAGCAGCGAAAGCGCATTCAGCGACAGCACCACGCGCAGCGGCTTGTCCTGCTGCAACTGCAGCGCACCGCCCTCTTCCGGCGCATCGAAATACATCACCTTGATGACGTAGAGGTAGTAGTACAGGCCGATGATCGCGAACACGATGCCGACGATCGCCAGCCACAGCATGTCCGCGTGAATCGCCGCTTCGAGCACCAGCACCTTGGCCCAGAAACCGAACAGTGGCGGCACGCCGGCCAGCGAGAACATCGCCAGCAGCATCAGGAACGCCATCCACGGCGCTTTCCTGGCGAGGCCCTTGAAGTCGGCAATTTCCTCGCATTCGAACCCGGCCCGGCTCATCGCCAGGATCACGCCGAACGCGGCCACGCCCATCAACGCGTAGCAGATCGCATAGAACAATGCCGCCGCGTAGCCCTCGGGACCGGCCGCGGCCAGGCCCAGCAAGAGATAGCCCATGTGCGAGATGGTGGAATAGGCCAGCATGCGTTTCAGGTTGGTCTGCACGATGGCGACCAGGTTGCCGATGGCCAGCGACAACACCGCCAGCACCGCCAGGATCAGCTGCCAATGCTGTGCGAGATCGCCCATGCCGCTGTCGAGCAGGCGATAGGCCATGCCGAAGGCTGCCAGCTTGGAGCCTGACGCGACAAAGGTGGTGACTGGCGTCGGCGCGCCCTGGTAGACGTCGGGGATCCACATGTGGAACGGCGCGGCGCCCAGCTTGAAGCCGATGCCGACGATCATGAAGATCAGCCCGAACAGCAGCAACGTGGGTGCCGTGGTGTAGCCCATCACATGGCTCAGCTGAGCCAGTTCCAGGGTGGGCGTGCCGCCCATGCCCGACGCGCCGTAGACCATCGACATGCCGTACAGCAGCATGCCCGACGCCAGCGCACCCAGCACGAAGTACTTGATCGCCGCCTCGGACGGCAGTTTCGCCTCACGGTTCAAGGCCACCAGCGCATACGACGACAGCGAAAGCAGTTCCAGGCCCAGGTAGACAGTGACCAGATTGCCCGCCGAAACCAGCAGCATGATGCCGATCACGGCGAAGATCATCAGCGTGTAGAACTCGCCGCCGAGCAGTTTGCGGTCGATCAGGTACGGGCGCGCGTAGACGAAAATCATGGCCGTGGTGCCCAGCGCGAAGACCTTGATGATCTCTGCCACGTCATCACGCACGAACATGCTGCCGAACGCGGTCACCGCCCGATCCGGCTGGCCCGCGACCACCAGATAGATCGCCACCAGCAACACCGCGATCGAGATCCAGTGCAACAACGGACGCTGCGCCGGTTTCATGAAGGCGTCCAGCAGCAACAGCAAGCACGCTGCCGCCACCAGGTAGAACTCCGGCAGCAGGATCAGGATGTCATTCAAAGTTGGCATGGTGTGTCCGTGTCCCGATCAAATCTTGTGAATGGCGAGCTGCTGCACCAGCTGCGCCACCGAGCTGTCCATCAGGTGGATCAGCGGTTGTGGCCAGATGCCCAGCGCCAGCACGGCGGCGGCGAAAGCCACCAGCACGAACGTTTCGCGACCGTTGATCTCCTTCATCTCGGCCACGTGCGGGTTGGTGATCTCGCCCCACAGCACGCGCTTGACCAGCCACAGCGTGTACGCCGCGCCGATGATCAGGGTGAACGCGGCGAACAGCGCAATCCACGGGCTGGCGGCGAAGCTGGCCAGGATCACCATGAACTCGCCCACGAAACCGCTGGTGCCCGGCAGACCGCAGTTGGCCATCGCGAACAGCACATAGAAGAAGCCGAACCACGGCATCGCATTGATGACGCCGCCGTAATCCTTGATCTGGCGTGTGTGCATGCGGTCGTACATCACGCCGATGCAGGTAAACATCGCGCCGGAGACGAAACCGTGCGAAATCATCTGCACCATCGCGCCCTGCATGCCAAGCAGCGCCATGTCGGTGTTGCCCTGCTCACGCACCAGCGCAAAGGCGATGAAGATGCCCAGCGTGACGAAGCCCATGTGTGCCACGGACGAATACGCCACCAGCTTCTTCATGTCCTCCTGCACCAGCGCCACGTAGCCGATGTAGACGATCGCGATGAGGCTCAATACGACGATCAGCCAGGCGAAATGAGCGCCCGCGTCCGGCACGATCGGCAGGATAAAACGCAGCATGCCGTACGTTCCCACCTTCAGCATCACCGCCGCCAGCACCACCGAGCCGCCGGTCGGCGCCTCCACATGGGCGTCCGGCAACCAGGTGTGCACCGGCACCATCGGCACCTTGATCGCGAACGCGATCAGGAACGCGAAGAAGATCCAGGCCTGCTCCTTGAACGTCAGCGGCAGCGCCGCCAGCGTGGCCAGGTCGAAGGTACCGGCCTTCTGGTACAGGTACAGCAGCGCGATCAGCATGAAGACCGAGCCGAAGAACGTGTAGATGAAGAACTTCAGCGTGGCATACAC
>DATJCF010000239.1:0-4240 GCA_035514935.1 Rhodanobacter sp.
CACCACCTGAAGCAGCAGCACGGCGGCGACCAGCACGACGAGGAGAATCAGCAGGATCTGGATGAGCGGCATGGAACGTTTTCCCGGGTAGATGCATCCAGTGTACGTCGCGCCGTCTCACCAGCTGCGTCGGGCTTGCCGCTTCGCCGCCGTCACATAGGCGCATCATGGGCTGACGTCAGCCAGGAGAACATCATGGAATACGTACACGATTACCTGATCATCGGCGGCGGCATGACGGCCGACGCGGCGGCGAAGGCCATTGCCGAGGTCGAGCGCGGCGCGAACATCGGTATCGTGGGCGATGAGGCTTCGCCACCGTACCAGCGCCCGCCGCTGAGCAAGGCGTTGTGGAAGGGCGACAAGTCGCCGGCGGACATCGACCTGGCCACGGCGAAGACGGGGGCGAGCTTCCACCTGGGCCGGCGCATCGTCTCGCTGGACCGCGCGGCCCACGTGGCGCGCGACGAACAGGGTGACACGTATCGCTATCGCCGCCTGCTGCTGGCCACCGGCGCCACGCCACGCACGCTGGGCTTCGACGGCGGCGAGCGGCTGATCGATTTCCGCACCCTGGCCGACTACGAGGCGTTGCGCCGCCATGCGAAACCCGGCGCGCATATCGCGGTGATCGGCGGCGGTTTCATCGGCAGCGAACTGGCCGCCTCGCTTTGCGGCATCGGCTGCAAGGTGACGATGCTGTTCCCCGGCAAATCGATCGGCGCGGGTCGTTACCCGGACGGGTTGTGCGCCTATCTCGATACCTACTATCGCGAGCACGGCGTCGAGTTGCGTGCTGGCACCAAGGTGACCGGCGGCCGGGTGGTCGACGGCGGGGTGGAGCTGGGGCTGTCCGAAGGCGGTACCTTGCGCGTGGACGCGGTGGTGGCCGGCATCGGCGTGACACCGGATACGGCACTGGCCGAGCAGGCCGGGCTGACTGTCGACAACGGTATCGTGGTCGACGCGCAGTTGCGCAGCAGCGATGCCGATATCTGGGCCGCCGGCGACGTGGCCAACTTCCACAGTGTGGCGCTGGATCGGCGCATGCGGGTGGAGCACGAGGACGCCGCCGTCGGCATGGGCCGGCACGCCGGTCGCGCAATGGCCGGCGTCGCCGGAGATTACGTCAGCCAGCCGTTCTTCTACTCGGACCTGTTCGACCTGGGCTACGAGGCGGTGGGCGTGCTCGACACCCGGCTGCAGGTGGTCGAGGACTGGCGCGAGCCCAACCGCGAGGGCGTGATCTATTACCTCGACGGCGGCCGCGTACGCGGTGTGCTGCTGTGGAACGTGTGGGACCAGGTCGACGCCGCCCGCGCCCTGCTGGCCGAGCCCGGCCCGTTCGACGCCGCGAGTCTGCGCGGGCGATTGCCGGCCAACGGCTGAGGCGCACCTCAGCCGCCGCGACGGGCAAGCCGCAACTGCCGGCGCAGGTAGCGCAGCGTGTGCTGTTCAAGCTGGCGCGGATGGACCGCCACGGCGGGCGGGATGGCCTGCTGCAGGCTGCCGTCCTGCCAGCCCTGCAGGATCAGCGGGTGGATGTACGACGCTCGGCACACTGCCGGCGTATTGCCGAGAATCGCGGCCACTTCCTTGATCGCCGCGGCCAGCGTGCTGCGTATTGCGCGCGCTCCGCCGGCGTCGGGCAGCGGCGTGCGCGCCAGCACGCCGGCCGCGTTCACGGTGCCGCCCCAGGTGCGGAAGTCCTTGGCGCTGAAGTCCTCGCCGCAGGCCTCATGCAGATAGTCGTTCACCTCGCCCGAATCGACGGGCTGACGTTGACCGTCGTCATCCAGGTACTGGAACAGGCGCTGGCCGGGCAGTTGCTGCATGCGGCGCACGATGCGCGCCAGGCGGCGGTCGCTCAGTTCCACCTCCTGCTCCTGGCCGCTCTTGCCGCGAAACGCGAAACGCAGGCGGCCGCGTTCGGCGCGTACGTGGCGCGAGCGCAGGGTGGTCAGCCCGTAGCTCTTGTTGTCGCGTGCATAGCCTTCGTTGCCGATGCGGATCAGGGTGTCGTCGAGCAGCCGCACGACCAGCGCCAGCACTTTTTCGCGCGGCAGGCCGGGGCGGGCCAGGTCGCGGCGAACACGTCGCCGCAGCGTCGCCAGTGCGGCACCGAACGCCAGCACGCGATCGAACTTGCCGTGGTCGCGCAGCGCCCGCCACTGCGCGTGATAACGGTATTGCTTGCGCTGGCGCGCATCGCGTCCGGTGGCCTGCAAGTGGCCGCGCGGATTGGCACAGATCCACACGTCGGCATACGCCGGTGGAATGGCCAATGCGCGGATGCGTTGCAGGTGGTCCCCGTCGCGGACACAGCGACCATCGGCATCGCGATAACTGAAGCCCTTGCCGCAACGCTGCCGGCGGATGCCGGGTTGGTCGTCGTGGACGTAGACGAGGCCGGCGGCGCGCACTTCGCGGCGCAGGGCGGGGTCGATGTCATCGGGAGAGCTGGCCATGCGCGGATGGTGCGCGGGGCCACGGTCAAGCCGATGTGAGCCTCAATCCACCCGGCAGAACACCGCTTTCAGATAGCGCCCTTCGGGCACGTCGGTGCGGAACGGATGGTCGGCGCCAGCGCTGCGCACTTCGAGCACCTGGATCTCGCGCCCGGCGTTGAGTGCCACCCGGCGCAGCATTTCCAGGAACTCGCCTTCGCCCACCAGGCCGGTGCACGAGCAGGTCAGCAGCAGGCCGCCGGGCGGGATGATGTCCAGCGCCATGCGGTTCATCGCGAAGTATTTCTTCAGCGCGTCCATCACCTTGCTGCGGTCGCGGGTGAGTTTGGCCGGGTCGAGGATCACTGCGTCGTACTGCTCGCCGCGCGCCACGGCGGCACGCACCCAGTCGAAGATGTCGGCCTGCTCGAAGGTCACCGCCACGTTGTTGGCTTGCGCATTCGCGCGGGCGACGTCGAGGATGCCGGCGTCCAGATCCACGCCCACCGCCTCGCGCGCGCCGGCCGCCATCGCGTGCACGGCGAAGCCGCCGGCGTTGCAGCAGAGGTCGAGTACGCGGCGGCCCCTGGCCAGCTCCGCAAAGCGCTTGCGGTTGTCGCGCTGGTCGGCGAAGAAGCCGGTCTTGTGGCCGGAGCCCGGCGCCGCGTGGAAGCGCAGGCCGTGCTCGTGCACCTCGAACGCGGCGGGCACGTCGGGGCTGCGGCAGTCGAACGATTCCTGCTTCTGCACGTGCGACTCGGCGAACCAGTACAACTGCGCGCCGGGGAAATGCGCGAGCAGCACGGCGTGGATGGCCTCGCGGAACTTCCACATGCCAGCGGCGAAATATTCGATCACCAGTACGTCGGCGTAGCGGTCGACGATCAGCCCGGAGAGCCCGTCGCCCTCGCTGTGCACCACGCGCCAGGCGTCGCTCACCGCATCGAGCTGCAGCCAGTCGCGACGCAGTTGCACGGCGCGGGCGATGCGCGCGCCGATCCAGTCGGCGTCGATGGCGGTGTGCGGATCGGTGTCGAGCAGGCGCAGCGCGATGCGTGCGTGGCCGTTCCAGAACGCGCGGCCCACGAAGCGGCCCTTCGCGTCCTGCACCTCGACCACGCTGCCCGGCGGCAGTTTCGACTCGGGCTTGTAGATCTGTGCCGACCACACCCACGGATGGCCGGGGCTGCGGTCGGATTTCAGGCGGATGACGGGGAGCGCGGCGGGAGCATTCATCCGCGCATGATAGCTGGTGGCCAGTTTCCAGCCGCGCTGCGCGAAATGCTCAGTCGGCCTGGACCACCGCCAGTTCGTTGCCGTGCGGGTCGAGGAACTGGAAGCGCCGCCCGCCGGGGAAGGTGAAGATCGGTCGCACGATGCTGGCGCCCGCGGCCGTCACCGCGAGCAGCGCGGCTTCGAGGTCGTCCACCGCGATCACCGGCAGCGGCGCGCGGGTGGCCTCGGCCGGGTCGCCCTGCAGGCCGATGTCCACGTCGCCGGTCATGGTTGCCGCGTAGCTGGGGCCGAAATCCGTCAGCTCCCAGCCGAAGGCCTGGCTGTAGAACGCCTTGGATGCCGCGATGTCGCTGGCCGGCAGTTCGATGTAGTTGGGACGTGCCATCACGGGTTCTCCGGGGTTGAACCAATCAGCGCAATCGCAGCACCAGCCACGACAGCAGCGCCAGCAGGTTGATGCCGATTCGCGACACCGACGGCCCCGCCACTGCCAGCACGAAACCCTGCGAGCCGACATGCCAGTCGATGCCCAGCCGCGGGGCGGCCTGCAAGGTGGC
>DATJCF010000240.1:0-13109 GCA_035514935.1 Rhodanobacter sp.
GCGTTGAAATCCGCGACGGCAAGGCCACCCCGACCGCCCTCTGATCCACGCGCCCGGCTCCGTCCGGGCGCCACATTTCGGTTATGCTTGCCCATTGCCCGCCCGGTACCGAGCGGTATCGGTGGGCTTTTTGCTTTTATCTTCCACGCCGGCTTCCGAACACGCCGGCGGGGCGCGGACTTCCGAAGGATTTTTGCATGGCATTTGACGCATACGACGACTACGAACAGAGCGAACTGGTACTGAAGTGGCTGCGCGAAAACGGCGCGTCCATCATCGTGGGTATCGTGATCGGACTGGTCGGCATCTTCGGCTGGCAGCAGTGGCGCAGCCATCAGGCGCGCAGCCAGGGCGAGGCGGCGGGAATCTACCAGCAGCTGCAAACCGCACTGGCCTCCGGCAAGACCAGTGCCGCGGATCAGCTTGTCGACAAGATGATGAAGGATTTCGAGAAGTCGTCTTTCACCGTGTTTGCGGTGAGCGATCGCGCGCGCCAGCAACTGGAGGCCAACCAGCTGGACAAGGCCGAAGCCTCGCTGCAGTGGGCTGCCAGCCATGCCGGTGATGAGGCGCTCAAGTCGCTGACCGAATTGCGCATCGCCCGGGTCGAACTGGCGCGTGGCAATGGCGCGGCCACGCTGACGGCACTCGACCGCATTCCTGCCGGGCAGTATCAGGGGCTGAGCCAGGAACTCCGCGGCGATGCACTGGTCAAGCTTGGGCGTATCGACGAGGCCCGCAAGTCCTATCAGGGCGCGTTGTCGATACTGACCGAGGCGGCCCCGCAGCGTGCCGCCTTACAGATGAAACTCGATGATCTGGCCGCGGCCGGAAAGCAGGGCGCATGAAATCCGGATCCATGAAACGACATTCGCTGGGCCTGCTCGCCATTGCGGCGACGTTTGCCATCGCCGGCTGCCATTCCTTCAAGAAGGAAAACATCCAGCCACCGACACCACTGCCCGACCATTTCAAGCCGACGGTGCAGGTGGAAAAGTTGTGGAGCAACAGCGTCGGTGAAGGCGCCGGCGACAGTGGCGCGCGGCTGCGCCCGACCGTGGTCGACGGCGTGCTCTACGCCGACAGCACCGATGGCAAGCTGGTGGCGATGGATGCGGTCAGCGGCAAGAAGCTGTGGTCGAAAAGCTCGAAAACCCACGGCTGGTTCGGTTGGGGCGACAAGAAGCGCCCGGACGCGTTTTATGCAGGCGGCCCGGCGGTCAGCGGCGATCTGCTCGCCGTAGGCACGCTGGATGGCCACGTCTACGGCATCAACGCCAAGGACGGCAGCCCGCGCTGGGATGCGACGCTCAACTCCGAAGTGCTGGCCTCGCCGTTGATCAATGGCGGGCTGGTGCTGGTGCGCACCCAGGATGGCCGTGTCTATGGTCTGGATGCCGGCACCGGCGAACGTCGCTGGGTGTACGACCAGGGCAGCGTGCCGCTGCTCAGCCTGCGTGGAAATGGCGCCATGCTGGCTGCCAACGGCGTGGTGTTTTTCGGCACCGACGACGGCAAGCTGGTTGCGTTGCGCGAGGACAACGGCGAAAAGCTGTGGGAGCAGAAGCTCTCCACCGGCGAAGGCCGCACCGATATCGAGCGCCTGAATGACGCCGACAACGGCATCCTGCTCGACGGTACCACCCTGTATGGCAGTGCCTACCACGGCAACCTGGTGGCCATCGACGGCCCCAGCGGCCGACCGCTGTGGGCTCATCAGTTTTCCACGACGGATGGGCTTGCGGTCAATGGCAACGCCATTTTTGCCGTGAACGACGAGTCGCAGGTCTGGGCGTTCGACAAGAACAGCGGTTCCGATATCTGGAAGAACGACGCGCTGAAGTACCGCTGGGTCACCGGCCCGGCCGTGCAGGGCAATTACGTGGTGGTGGGTGATCTGGAAGGCTACGTGCACTGGCTGCAAACCGGCGACGGTGCGCTCGCGGCCACCAAGCGGCTCTCCAGGAAAGCCATCCGTGCCCAGCCGCTGGTGGTGGGTGACATCGTTTACGTGGAAGACGTGGAGGGCCGTATCGGCGCCTACCGTCTGTCCGCGCGCTGATCCGGGAACCGACCTTCCATCATGTTGCCTGTCGTCGCTCTGGTTGGTCGTCCCAACGTAGGTAAATCAACCCTTTTCAACGTGCTCACGCGCAGTCGCGACGCGCTGGTGGCCGATATGCCGGGGGTTACCCGGGATCGCCATTACGGCATTTGCCGCAGTGGCGATCGGCCGTTCGTGGTGGTCGATACCGGCGGTTTGTCGGGCGTCGAGGACGCCATGGACGTGCTCACCGCGAAGCAGGTGCGCCTGGCGATCGAGGAAGCCAACATCCTGGTTTTCGTGGTCGATGCCCGCGACGGGTTGTTGCCGCAGGACTACGTGATCCTTGGCGAACTGCGCCGCAGTGGCAAGCCGATCATCGCCGTGGCCAACAAGACGGACGGACTCGACGAGCAGACCGTGCTGGCCGAGTTTTCCGCTTTCGGCATCGCCACCACCTTGCCATTGTCGGCGGCGCACAATCGCGGCACCGATGAACTGATCGGCGTCGTGCTGCCGTTGTTGCCGGCCGACGAGGAAGACGCCGCCGAAGCCAACGGCGAGGATGGCACCATTCGCGTTGCCATCGTCGGTCGCCCCAACGCGGGCAAATCCACCCTGATCAATCGCCTGCTGGGCGAAGACCGTCTGATCGTGTCGGACGTGGCCGGTACCACGCGCGACCCGATCCGAGTGCCGCTGGAGCGCGACGGCAAGCGCTACACCTTGATCGACACCGCGGGCGTGCGGCGCAAGGCGCGGGTCGAGGAGGCAGTGGAGAAATTCAGCGTCATCAAGACGCTGCAGTCGATTGCCGCGGCGCAGGTCGTGGTGGTGATGATCGACGCCCGCGAAAACCTGGCCGACCAGGACCTCACCCTCATCGGTTATGCGATGGATGAGGGCAGGGCGCTGGTGATCGCGATCAACAAGTGGGACGATATGGATCAGTACCAGCGCGACGAATGCCGCCGCGCGCTGGATCGCCGGCTGGTGTTCGTCGACTGGGCCAAGCAGGTGCAGATTTCCGCGCTGCACGGTTCGGGCCTGCGCGAACTGATGCGTGCGGTGGTGCGCGCGCATGCCTCGGCGACCAAGGTGCTGGTGTCGTCCGACCTCACCAAAACGCTGGAAAAGGCGTACGAAAGCTATCAGCCGCCATTGGTGCATGGGCATTCGCCCAAGCTGCGTTTCGCGCATCCGGGCGGCAACAATCCGCCTACCATCGTGATCCACGGCACGCGCACCAAGCACATCGCGCCGGCCTATCAGCGTTACCTGGAAAACTTCTTCCGCAAGCGCTACAAGCTGGAGGGCACGCCGATCCGCATTGCCTTCCGCGAAGGCGAAAACCCGTACGCCGGCCGCAAGAAAGTGCTGACCAAGGAACAGGAACAGAAGGCGCGACGCCGGGTCAGCGACCTGATCAAGCGCACCCGCTGAGGTTGCGTCGCCAACCCTTCGAATGAGCCGCGGTGATTACGTCATGTCCGCACGGATGAGCGCGTGCACGATCCCGTCCATCGGTTGCTCGCGCACCCACAACCGATGGCGGGCCAGGATTTCGAACTTCGCGCCGATTTTTTCCGCAGTGCGCTGACTGGCGCCATTGTCGGGCAGGGTGACAATCTCGATCCGGATCAATCCCAACTGTTCGAACCCGAAACGGGCCACCAGCGATGCGGCACGCGCCGCGATGCCTTCACCCTGCCGCGATTGGCGCACCCAGTAACCCAGATTGGCGCTGCGATGCATCGGGTTGCGTTGATTGAGCCCGACGCCGCCGAGCAATTCGCCGCTGCAATCGTCGAACACCGCGAACGCAAAATCTTCCGCGTTCGCCCAGCTCTGTTCGCAATAGGCGACCCACGCGCGTGCATCCTCCAGTGTGTAACCGGCGTGGCACCAGGGCAGCCAACGGCCCACCGTGGACAGCGAGCTCTGCGCGGCGTCACACAATGCCTGGGCATCGCGCGATTGCCAGGGGCGCAGACGCAAACCCTTTCCGTCGAGTTCGATGGGCGGCACGGTCCCGGCAGGCATCGAGGCTCCCTTTTGTTTGTGTGCGTGTCGGCTAGCATCGATAATGCATGCCTTTATCGACAGGCACGATCATGAGCGCACGCATTCTCGACGGCAAACGTATTGCGCAGGAATTGCTGGGGCGCATCGGCCGGCGCGTTGCGGCGCGCAAGGCGCTCGGCTTGCCGCCGCCCGGTTTGGCGGTGATCCTGGTGGGAACGGATGCCGGCTCGCTGGTGTATGTGCGCAAGAAGCGCGAGGCCTGCGATCAGGTCGGGTTCCGCTCGTTCGCACACGACCTGCCGGCCGACACCACCCAGGAGGCCTTGTTCGCGCTGATCGACCGGCTCAATGCCGATCCGGAGGTGCACGGCATCCTGGTGCAGTCGCCACTGCCGCCGCACATCGACGAGGATGCGATGGTCGACCGAATCGACCCAGCCAAGGATGTCGATGGCTTCCAGGCCATCAACGTGGGGCGCCTGGCATTGCGCCGCTTCGGCTTGCGCCCGTGCACACCCAAGGGCGTGATGACCTTGCTGGGACACACCGACCGTCCGGTACGCGGGCAGCATGCGGTGGTGGTTGGCGTATCCAATCACGTGGGGCGCCCGTTGGTGCTGGAATTGATGATCGCCGGCTGCACCACGACCTGTTGCCATCGTTTCACGCAAGACCTGGAAAGCTTCGTGCGCCAGGCCGACATCCTGGTGGTGGCGGTGGGCAAGCCGGGTCTGGTGAAGGGCGACTGGATCAAACCCGGCGCGGTAGTGATCGACGTGGGCATCAATCGCCTGGACGATGGTCGGCTGGTGGGCGACGTGGATTTCAAGGCGGCCGCAGAGCGCGCGAGCTGGATCACGCCGGTGCCTGGTGGCGTGGGTCCGATGACGGTGGCCACGCTGCTGGAAAACACGCTGGAAGCGGCGGAAGCGGGCGCTGTTTCCACGCGATCCGCTTGAAAAAGGCGCGATTGTTGGTGCGCCATCTGGCGAGCGGCATGGTGGGACGCGTATAATCCCCTCTTTGCCAGCGGGACTTTTCGCATGCGCATCCTCGCCGAGGCCTTGACCTACGACGACGTTTTCCTGGTTCCCGGCCACTCCCTCGTGCTGCCGCGCGACGTCGACACCTCCACCCGGTTTACCCGCGACCTTCGTCTGAACATTCCCATCGTGTCGGCCGCGATGGACACCGTGACCGAGGCCCGACTTGCCATCACCATGGCGCAGAACGGCGGCATCGGCATCATCCACAAGAACATGACGGCCGAGCAGCAGGCGGCCGAAGTTCGGCTGGTGAAGAAATTCGAGGCCGGCGTGATCCGCAGCCCGATCACCGTGAGCCCCGAGACGTCCATTCGCGAAGTGCTGCGGCTGACCCATGCGCACAACATCTCCGGCGTGCCGGTGGTCGAGGGCAGCAAGCTGGTCGGCATCGTCACCAGTCGCGACCTGCGCTTCGAGCGCAAGCACGACGATCCGGTGCGCAACATCATGACCCGTGAGGACAAACTGGTGACCGTGCGCGAAGGCGCCAGCCAGGACGAAGTGCTGTTGCTGCTGCACAAGCACCGCATCGAGAAAGTGCTGGTGGTCAACGACGCGTTCCAGTTGCGCGGGCTGATCACGGTGAAGGACATCCAGAAAGCGCGCGACAACCCCAATGCGGCAAAGGATCACCACGAGGCGTTGCTGGTCGGCGCCGCCGTCGGCGTATCCGGTGACACCGAGCAGCGCGTGGCCGCGCTGGTGGATGCCGGCGTGGACGTGTTGGTGGTGGACACCGCGCATGGCCATTCGCAGGGTGTGATCGATCGCGTGGGCTGGGTGAAGAAGCGCTACCCGAAGGTGCAGGTCATCGCTGGCAACATCGTCACCGGCGAGGCGGCGCGAGCCCTGCTCGACGTGGGTGTGGATGCCGTCAAGGTTGGTGTTGGCCCGGGCTCGATCTGCACCACGCGCGTGGTCGCTGGCGTCGGCGTGCCGCAGATCACCGCCATTGACATGGTTGCCACGGCATTGAAGGACGAGATTCCGCTGATCGCCGATGGCGGCATCCGCTATTCCGGCGACATTCCCAAGGCACTCGCCGCCGGCGCCTCCAGCGTGATGCTCGGATCGATGTTTGCCGGTACCGAAGAATCACCCGGTGAGGTCGAGCTGTTCCAGGGCCGTTCGTACAAGAGCTACCGCGGCATGGGCTCGATCGGCGCGATGGCGCTGGGTTCGAAGGATCGCTATTTCCAGGAAGAGGCCGATGCGGACAAGCTGGTGCCCGAAGGTATCGAAGGCCGCGTGCCGTATCGCGGCCCGCTGCGCAACATCATCCACCAGCTGATCGGCGGCCTGCGTGCCTCGATGGGCTACCTGGGCGCGGCCACGATCGAAGACGTGCGCAACAAGGCGCAATTCGTGAAAGTGACCTCCGCCGGCGTCACCGAGGCGCATCCGCACGACATCCAGATCACCAAGGAAGCGCCGAACTATCGGCTCAACTCGTGATGTGAGCCCTCTCCTCCGAGCGCAGCTCGGGGGAGAGGGTTGGGTGAGGGGGATGCTTTTCGCTCTTCACCCAGAAGCAAAAGCCCCCCTCACCCCAACCCTCTCCCCCGTCGGCGCCGGGGGAGAGGGAGCTCTTGAAGCCGGAGCCGTCATGACCAATCTTCACTCCGACAAAATTCTCATCCTCGATTTCGGTGCGCAGTACACGCAGCTGATCGCGCGGCGTATCCGTGAGATCGGGGTGTATTGCGAGATATGGGCGTGGGACCACGACCCGGCGCAGATCGCCGCGTTCGGCGCCAAGGGCATCATCCTTTCGGGTGGTCCGGAATCCACCACGCTGGCCGACGCGCCCAAGGCGCCGCAACAGGTGTTCGATGCCGGCGTGCCGATCCTCGGTATCTGCTACGGCATGCAGACGATGGCGGCGCAACTGGGCGGCGCCACCGAAGCGGCCGAGGCGCGCGAGTTTGGCCACGCCAGCGTGGATATCATCGCGCCCAGCCGCCTGTTCAATGGTCTCAACGACCATCCGGGCGACCACAAGCTCGATGTGTGGATGAGTCACGGCGACCATGTCGCCACGGCACCGCCCGGCTTCGTGGTCACCGGCCGTACCGCACGCATCCCCGTCGCGGTGATGGAGAACGACGACAAGCGCTGGTACGGCGTGCAGTTCCATCCGGAAGTCACCCACACCAAGCAGGGCGAGCCCTTGCTGAAGCGCTTCGTCAGCGAGATCTGCGGTTGCGCCACGCTGTGGACGGCAGCCAACATCATTGACGACCAGATCGCCCGCGTGCGCGAGCAGGTCGGGGATGATCACGTCCTGCTGGGCTTGTCCGGCGGCGTCGATTCCTCGGTGGTGGCCGCGCTGCTGCACAAGGCCATCGGCGACCGGTTGACCTGCGTGTTCGTCGACACCGGCCTGTTGCGCTGGAAAGAGGGCGACCAGGTGATGGCCACGATGGCTGAGCACATGGGCGTCAAGGTCATCCGCGTCGACGCCGCCGACCGCTACTTCAACGCACTCGAAGGCGTGGCCGATCCCGAAGCCAAGCGCAAGATCATCGGCGGACTTTTCATCGAGATCTTCGACGAGGAATCGGCAAAGATCACCGCCGACGGCAGCAAGGTGAAGTGGCTGGCGCAGGGCACGATCTACCCCGACGTGATCGAGTCGGCCGGCAGCAAGACCGGCAAGGCCCACGTCATCAAGAGCCACCACAACGTCGGCGGCCTGCCTGCGCACATGAAGCTGAAACTGGTCGAGCCGCTGCGCGAGTTGTTCAAGGACGAGGTGCGCCGCATTGGCGTGGCCCTGGGCCTGCCGCGCGCGATGGTCTATCGCCATCCGTTCCCGGGTCCCGGCCTGGGCGTGCGCATCCTGGGCGAAGTGAAGCGCGAATACGCCGAGCTGCTGGCGCAGGCCGATGCCATCTTCATCGACGAACTGCGCAAGGCCGACCTCTACGACACCACCAGTCAGGCGTTCGCCGTGTTCCTGCCGGTGAAATCGGTGGGTGTGGTAGGCGACGCACGCGCGTACGAATGGGTGATCGCGCTGCGCGCGGTGGAAACCATCGACTTCATGACGGCGCACTGGGCGCACCTGCCGTACGAATTCCTTGGTACGGTTTCCAACAGAATTATCAATGAGTTGCGTGGTGTTTCTCGCGTGGTTTATGACATCAGTGGCAAGCCGCCTGCCACGATCGAGTGGGAATAGGAAAATCAGTCACTTGCGCGCATCCAAGGAGGCCGGCAACTTGCCGGCTTTCTCATGTATGAACCACAATGCATTGAAATGACTGACGAAAATACTGAAACCACAAGCGCATTTTCGGCGGCCGACGTCCGGCACATGCGTCATGCCCTGCAACTGGCGGCGCATGCCCGCGACGCCGAGGGCGAGGTGCCGGTGGGTGCAGTATTGGTGCAGGGAGACGAGGTCGTCGGCCTGGGCTGGAACCGCAACATCACCCTGCACGATCCGACCGCCCACGCCGAAGTGATGGCCATGCGCGCAGCTGGTGAAAAACTGGCCAATCACCGCCTGATCGGCGCCACGCTGTACGTCACCCTGGAGCCGTGCGCGATGTGCGCGATGGCGATGATCCACGCCCGGCTCGGCCGCGTCGTCTACGCGGCCGTCGATCCCAAGACCGGCGCCGCCGGCAGCATGTTCGACACGCTGGTGGACGCCCGCCACAACCATCGCATCGAAGTGGCCGGTGGCCTGCTGGCCGAGGAATCGGCCAGCATGTTGCGCGAGTTCTTCCGCGCCCGCCGCTGAGAGGTTGGATTTTTTCAACCTGTCAGACCGGCCATGCATGGCCGGACGCGAACCGATCATGCAAGTGATCGGTTCGCGTGAGCGCTTCCGGGCATGTACCGGAAGCGCGATAGAGGAAAACCACAGGAAGTGGTTTTCCTCACAGACTCTGAACGATCAATCCGCCGCGACGGTGGCCAGGGTTCCCTCGATCGGGCTGTAGGCATGGCTGCCGAGCAACTGCAGCGGCATGCCCCACGGCGACTTGAAATCGAGCACTACGCGGCCGGCCAGCGGACCGGAGGTCAGTCGGTGCGGCGAGCCATTCACCGTGGCGCCCGCGCGCCGCAGCCATTTGCTCCCATGCCGCACGTCGTCAGAGACGAACCGCAAGGGCTGGCCCGGCTCGGTGGAGGCGTTGCCGTTGTCGAACAATTCCACGATGGAACCCGTGTCGCAGGACAGCAAGCGGGAGGTAGCCGGCTTCTTCGTGAAGCTCGAACCGATCACGCGGCAATCCAGCACATCCTGGAAGAACGTGACGGCCTGTGCCAGATCCGGCACGCCAACCCGCGCGTAGCCGGTGCCGTACAACGTGGCCGCGCGGGCAGCCGGCGACGCGATCGACGCCAGGGCGAGGACGAACAACAACAGCGTGGGCAATAGCCTGGAAGATAGTGATTTGCGCATGGCGCGGCACTCGAATGTGCGTGAGTGTCGATAGATGGGCACCGGCGGGGCTGGGCAAAACCCCGCAAATCACGGCCAAAGTGTTTCGCTATGCGAACAATCGCTCCCTGCCGGTGTGGCACTTCGATCATCGAACGGAGCAGGGCGCTGGTTGATGTCGGCATCGATTTGTTCGCGACGGGAAACGCTTTGATCGCGTGGCGAATCTTTGATTCCAGCGGTTTCGCGCCGATATCGGGATGCACAGAGAACACGTCACGCGCCGCTGTCACAGCGGCTCTTACCGGGAAGAGCTTCGATGAAACGTCATCTATCCAATCTGCTGCAGGGCAAGCGCTCCGAGTTCGATGGAGCGGCTCCCGCCGCTGCACCGGCATCCCGCCGCACCGCGACCACCATGCCGGCCGAATTGAACGGCTACGACTGGTTGCGCCGGATCAAGCATGCGCGTGTGGTTCGCGCCGCCAAGGCCTAGAACGTTGGCGGTGCGAGCCGCCATCAATCCGACCGGCTGGCGCCGCACCACTGGCTTTCGCACGGTTCACCGTCGCCATCGCCATCCCTCTGCGTGCCAGGGCATTGCTTCAGGAAGCAGGTCGCCTCGGCACATGAGGTCATCTGCGGGCAGCGGGTGCGACCGTCACAGCTGAAGCTCGGCGCAGTCGCGGGCAGGGTGCGTGTCGTGGGCAACAGGGGTTCCGCGGCGCAACCTGTTTCGGTGCAAACGGCGCATGGCCATACCAGCCGATGGCGACCAGTGTGAGCAAGCCCGTGATCGTGATTACCGCGCCGGAGCGACTTGTCGCCAGCGGTACATCGCGCGTCGCCTGACGCGCGGTGTTGTTGTTTTTGCCGGGACGCATGACGAGGACGGCGCGTTTTTTCCCGTCCTGTCGAAGGTCGATCTCGAACGATACGAATTCGCCGATGCGCGGTCGGATGCCTCGCGCGGGAACGCGGAAACGTGGACGAAAACTTCTTCCGTACCTGCTGCCGGTTCGATGAAACCGAAGCCACGATCGTCATTCCATTTCACCAGCGTTCCGTGCGTTCGCATGCACGTGGCTTCCTTGGTTTTCGTGATCGCGACAAGCGTGAACAGATCGTCCGGTGAAGCGTCGACATCGTCAAGCAACGCCTTCGTCCTCCCCCAAACGTCATGCACTGTTCGTGACCTCTGACCCTTCGTGGAAGGTGTTTGCGCGACATACGCTGCGCGCGTCGATCTGGTTCCGGTGACGGTGATTCCATCGGCAGCGGATCGACACTTCAACTCCGCATGAGCTGGTTGCCAACCCCATGGCGGCTCATCCCCACGCATGGAAAACAAGAAGGAAAATCCCATGAACCATTTCAGCTCTCCCTCTCCCCGTCGTTCCCATCAGCGCGTCTCCTTCCGTGGCCTGGCGGTTGCGGCTGTCATTGGCGTCTGCGGCATGGTGGGATCTGTCGCTGTCCAGGCGCAGGCCACCGCGGGCCACATCTTCGGAAAGGCACCGGCGGGCGACACCGTGCGGGCAAAAAGCACGACCAACGGCATGCAGCGTCACGTCGAGGCGGACGAAAAAGGCCGCTATATGCTCAGCTCCCTGCCGGTGGGTGTTTACACGGTAACGCTGGAGGAAAACGGCAAACCCGTGGTCAAGCACCCCAATGTCGGCGTCATCGTGGGTCGTGGCATCAAGGTCGATTTCGATTGCACGCAAGGCGAGTGCGGCCAGCTTGCCAACAACCAGTGATGTTGACGGCGTGGCTAGCGAAGGTCATGCCGGACCGTAACCGGCCACGCTGATTCGTATCGTCACGAAGTACCCGGCACCGAAAGGTGCCGGGTACTTGCGGTTCCACCGCAGGATTTGTCGATATTTCCGCCGTCAGGTGGCACCAGAAAATCCTGCAGCGCGGCGTTGAATTCCTGGGCCGATTCGATATTCACGATATGGCGGCCGGGCAGGGACAGGTGGCTTCCGTTGACCACACCGTCGGCAATGGCTTGCAGGTCGGCCGGAGTGCATACCGGATCGTCATTGCCGGAGATCGCCAGCAGCGGTGTTTCGATTTGCCCCAGCGCCGCTTGCAGGTCGGCGCCCGCCAGTGCAGCACAGCAACCGCGATAGCCGTCGACCGACGTTCCGGCAAAGCGCTGCAGAATGTCGCGGACCACCGCGGGGTGGGTGGCGTTGAAGGAAGGGGTGAACCAGCGTTCGGCGGTGGGTTCCAGCAGCGGCGCCAGGCCGTGCTCGCGAACTTGCTCGCTGCGGGCACGCCAGCTTTCGGGAGTGCCGATGCGGGCTGCCGTTGCGCAGACCACCAGGCGATCCACGCGGTCGCCGGCATGGATGCCCAGCCATTGGCCGACCATGCCGCCGATCGACAGGCCACAGAAATGTGTGCGTCCGATCTCCAGTGAATCCAGCAGCGCGAGTACATCACCGCCGAGATCGGCGATCGAATACGGGCTGGGCGGTGCGCCCGAAGCGCCGTGGCCGCGGCGGTCGTAACGCAATACGCGGAATGTATTGGACAGCACGCCGACTTGCGCGTCCCACATGTGCAGATCCGTGCCAAGCGAGTTGCAGAACGTCAGCCAAGGGCCGCGTTCGCCGTCGATGCGGTAGCGCAGGCGGTGGGTGGGGAGGTTGAGGAAAGCCATCGCGTACCTCAGACCCGTTCGACAGCCAGCGCCAAACCCATGCCCACACCTACGCACAGCGTGGCCAGGCCGCGCTTGCCGCCGCTCTTTTCCAGTTGGTGCACAAGGGTCAACGCCAGCCGCGCGCCGCTCATGCCCAGCGGATGACCCAGCGCGATCGCGCCGCCGTTGGGGTTCACGTGCGGCGCGTCGTCGGGCAGGCCGAGTGCACGCATGACGGCCAGCGACTGACTGGCGAAGGCTTCGTTGAGTTCGACCACGTCGAAATCGCCGATCTGCAGGCCCAGCCGCGTCATCAGTTTTTGCGTGGCCGCGACCGGACCGATGCCCATGACCCGTGGCTCCACGCCCGCGGCAGCCATGCCGAGGATGCGTGCGCGCGGGCGCAGGCCGAAATGCTTGATCGCTTGTTCACCGGCAATCACCAGCGCCGCGGCGCCGTCGTTGATGCCCGAGGCATTGCCGGCGGTGACGGTGCCGCCCGGGAACAGCGGCTTCAGCTTGGCCAATGCGTCGGCGGTAGTGTCGGCGCGCGGATGTTCGTCGGTGTCGACCACGTCGCTCTGTCCGCGTCGAGTGCCGGGCACGGTGACCGGAATGATTTCTTCGGCGAAGAAACCCGAGGCCTGCGCCGCGGCCGCGCGTTGCTGGCTGCGCAGCGCGAATGCGTCCTGGTCGGCGCGGCTGACGTCGTAAGCCGCGGCAACGTTGTCGCCGGTCTGCGGCATGGATTCGGTGCCGTAGCTCGCGTCCAATGCCGGGTTGACGAAGCGCCAGCCCATGGTGGTGTCTTCGAGTTGCTGGCTGCGACCGTACGCCCGGTCAGCCTTGCCGATGACGAATGGCGCGCGGGTCATCGATTCCACGCCGCCGGCGATCGCCAGTTCCATTTCCCCCGCGTGGATTGCGCGCGCCGCCTGG
>DATJCF010000241.1:0-3752 GCA_035514935.1 Rhodanobacter sp.
CTGGCGCACCTGGACCTGATCAAGTCGATGCGCTCGGCCATGCGCACGTCGGGCTTCAGCGCGGTGAAGACGCTGCCGTTCCCGCAGCCGTGCTACCCCACCGGCTGGTGGAGCTGCACCATGGCGCGCAAGGGCGGCGACCTGTCCGGCTTCCGCGAGCGCGGCGCTGCCGCCAAGAACTTCCCCACCCGCTACTACAACGCCGAAGTGCACAAGGGCGCGCTGGCGCAGCCGGAATTCATGCGCGAAGAGCTGGGCGAGTAGCTGCCCTCTCCCCTTGGGGAGGGTATTACGGCTTGATCTGGCGTCGAGGTGCAGCGATTACGGTTTTGCATGCGCCGCGCCGCGGGTGCGCTCAAAACATCTTTGATCGTACCTTGGGCATCAGCACCAGCAGCAGCGTTGCCAGCGGTCCGAGTACCAGTGACAGCAGGAACCACAGCAGGCCACTGCGGTTCTTGCCTTGTGCCAGGGCGGCGTTGATCAACGCCAGCGTGCCCCAGCCGGCGAACCACGGCGCACCGTCGGCCCAGGTGGGAAATTGACTCACGGCGGTCTCCTTTGGGTTGCCGCTGCGCCTTCGCGCTGAACAGACGGCCATATTCGTACCGCCAAGCCTCGCGCAAGCGGGCCCGCCGTGCAAACCGTGCGATCAGCCGCGCTTAAGATTCAGCCGTTAAGCTGGGGCTTTGTTTTGTCTGGAGAGCACCATGCGCGGATTGCGCTATGTATGGCTGGCTTGCGCATTGACCACGATGGCGGCGCCGGCGTGGGCCGCTCGCCATCCAAAGCCCGCGACAAACCACAAGGCCGATGTGGCCCGCGACAAGGCGCTGGCCGGTTTCCAGCGCGACCTGGTCAGCGTGCTGGCGCCGCGCGCGGATGCCTTGCCGCTGCTGGGTGCTGCCCTGCTGGCGCGGCCGCTGCCCAACCAGCCGAAGTACAACAGCTTCCACGCACTGATCGACCGTGCGGCACAGGCGCAGGATGCGGGCCCGGCCATCGACTGGGTACGCCTGGCTGATTGCGACGCCAAGGCCGATGCCTGCCCCAACAGCGAGGCGCTGGCCGCCTTGCAGGCGAAGGCGCCGGACAATGCCGCCGTCTGGCTGCTCAAACTCGGCGACGACCAGCGCCAGATGCACGCCGACGCGGCGCGCCAGGACCTGGCCCGCGCCGCCGGCGCGAAGTTGTATGACGATTACGCCGGCATCAGCCTCAAGGCGCTCGCCAGCACCGTCGCCGTGCTGCCGCCACCGGCCGCCACGCTGGACCCGAAGGACACCGCTGGCGCCGCCGGCCTGCAGGTGATGATGACGTTTGGCAGCGCCCGCGCCCAGCCGCAACCGAACCTGCCGGCCGCCGCCAAACTGTGCGAAGGCGCGGCCGGCGATGCCGCGCTGAAGGCCGATTGCCTGAAACTGGGCAAGCTGCTGGAGTGGGGTTCCAGCCCGCTGGCCCGCTCGCTGGGCCTGCATTTGCGCGAAACCCTGGCCGACGACCCCGCCCAGCAGGACGACGCCCGCCACGCCCGGCGCAACCTGATCTGGCAGGTGCAGAACTTCGCCGCCCTCTCGGCCCGCGCGCAAACCGACCCCGCCGTGGCCCAGCACCTGCTGACCCTGGCCCGCAACGGCGGCAGCGAAATGAGCCTGATACTGGCCGCCCTGCGCAACGCCGGCATCGCCACGGAAGCACCGGCGGACCGGAAGCCCGGGAGCTGAGGGGGCCGCTTTCCCGCAAGCACCCGCCCCTCTCCTCCGTCCTCTCCCCAATGGGGAGAGGAGGTCGCTATACGGCACAACGCTACCGACGACTCCCCTCGCAACAGCACAAAGACCGCACCGCGCAACCTCAGCGCCCAAAAGCACCGTAATCCCCTCTCCCCTGCGGGGAGAGGGCTGGGGAGAGGGGGACACGCCGCGGGAAACCCCGGAGCACATCCACACCCGTTCCCCTTTGCCCCTTCCGCGGGTTAGGCTTGATCCACCTTCCGGGGCAAGGGTCAACCGATGCTTACGACGCTGGTGGCATGCAGCAAGGGTGGTTGCGGCAAGAGCACGCTGGTGACGCAACTGGCGTCACACTGGGCACAGGCGGGGCAGCGTACCGCCATCGTCGATGCCGACAGGCAGCATTCCAGTTTCCATTGGGCCGAGTTGCGGCCCGACAACGTGCCCGGCGTGCTGGCGCTGGAGGGCGGCCGCCGCGGCCTGCAGCGGGTGCCGGACGATACGCAGCAATTGCTGATCGACACTCCCGCCGGCGCCGGTGAGCGCGAGCTCGAACCCTATCTCGAACTGGCCAACGTGCTGCTGGTGCCGGTGCTGCCGTCGTCGTTCGACCTGGACGCCACGCTGCGTTTCCTGGATGAACTCAAGGCCATCAACCACATCAAGCGCGGCAAGTTGCCGGTGGCGCTGGTCGCCAACCGGCTCAAGCCGTGGACCCACGCCAGCCAGGACGCACTGACGCGACTGGCCGAGGAGTCGCCTTTCCCGATCGCCGCGCAACTGCGCGACAGCCAGGCCTATGTGCTGCTGACCGCGCTGGGCAAGGGCATTTTCGATTACCAATCCGAGCAGGTACGCAACCACCAACAGGACTGGAAAGCATTGCTGCGCTGGATCAAGCGCCACCCATGACCCTCGGGGCAAGGTCGATCGACACGCCCCCACCATCACGGAGTCACTCATGCACGAATTGATCCTGCTGCGGCATGCCGAAGCCGTCCCCATAGAAACCAGCGGCGACGATCGCCAGCGCCCGCTCAGCAGCCACGGTGAACAGGAAGCCCAGGCGGCGGGGCTGTGGCTGGCCAGCCACAACATCCGCCCGCAGCGCGTGCTGTGCTCGCCGGCGCGACGCACCGTGGAAACCGCGCGGCTGGCGCTGACCGCGCTGGATTCACTGCCGGTGCCGCAACTGGCCGAGGAAATCTACGATGCCTCGCCGGGCGAACTGCTGGCCCTGCTCGACCAGCATGGCGATATCGGTTCGGTGATGCTGGTGGGCCACAACCCCGGCATCGAGCGGTTGGTGGCCTTGCTGGTGGAAGGCCGCTCCGACGATTTCCGCGGCATGCCACCGGGCGCGCTGGCGGTATTGCATCTGGATGGCATGCTGGAGCCGGGCAACGCCCGGCTGGACGTGTTCTGGTCGCCGTGATCGCCGCGTCGGGCTGAGATCACCGGGCGCGGCGCCGCGCCTCCGTCATCAACGCCCTCACGACACTGCCCGTATCATGCGCGCATGTCGTCACGCCTCTTTTCCCTGCCCCTGCTGCTCGCGGCCTTGCTGTTGCAAGGCTGCGCCGTGTCGCGCGCGAAAATCCACCAGGCCGACCTGGCGGTGGCCGACACCATCGACCGCCAGCTCACCTGCCAGCAAGCCGACCACTGCGCCCAACCCTCGCCGCTGCTGCAGGCGGCGGACACCGCGCTGGCCCAATCCACGCCTGAGCAACCCGTGCATGTGGTCACCCTGCTCGATGACAGCGAGCCGGCGCTGGCCGCGCGGGTGAACCTGGTGCGCGCCGCGCGCAAGTCGATCGACGTGCAGACCTTCATCTGGGCCCAGGACGACGCCGGCCAGCTGATGTTGAACGAGCTGGTGCAGGCCGCGCGGCGCGGCGTGACGGTGCGCATCCTGGCCGACCAGCTGTTCTCCTTCAACGACCTCGACCTGCTCGACCGGCTGGTGCGCGCCAGCGTCAACCTGCACGTGCGGCTGTACAACCCCACCTTCCACAA
>DATJCF010000242.1:0-1652 GCA_035514935.1 Rhodanobacter sp.
CTGCGGCCGGTGGCGGAACAGGTAATCGATCAGCACCGACAGGTAGTGATTGGGTTCCAATAATCCGCTGGAGCGGGTGACGACGCCGTGGCGATCGTGGTCGGTGTCGCAGGCGAACGCCACGTCGTAGCGGTCCTTCAGTCCGATCAGCCGCTGCATCGCGTATTTCGACGAGGGATCCATGCGGATCTTGCCGTCCCAGTCCACGCTCATGAAGGCGAATTGCGGGTCGACCACGTCGCTGACCACGGTGAGGTCGATGCCGTAGCGCTCGGCGATCGGGCCCCAGTAATGCACGCCGGCGCCGCCCAGCGGATCCACGCCCATGCGGATGCCGGCGCCGCGGATCGCGTCGAAATCGATCACGTTGGCCAGGTCGGCCACGTAATGGTTGAGGTAGTCGTGCTCGTGCGTGGTGGTGGCCGTGCGCGCCTGCGCCAGCGGCATCCGCTTCACCTCGCGCAGGCCGCCTTCCAACAACGCATTGGCGCGGTTCTCCACCCACTTGGTGATGTCGGTATCGGCCGGCCCGCCGTTGGTCGGGTTGTACTTGAAGCCGCCGTTGTCGGGCGGATTGTGCGACGGCGTGATCACGATACCGTCGGCCAGCCCGCTGCTGCGGCCCTTGTTGTAGACCAAGATGGCGTGCGAGATCGCCGGCGTCGGGGTGAACTCGCCACCGGTGGAAACCATCGTCTCCACGCCATTGGCGGCCAGCACTTCCAGTGCGTTCTCCAGCGCCGGTTGCGACAGCGCGTGGGTGTCGGCGCCGATGAACAACGGGCCGTCGATGCCCTTGGCCTTGCGGTATTCGCAGATCGCCTGGCTGATCGCCAGGATGTGCCAGGCGTTGAAGCTGCGATCGAACGAGCTGCCGCGATGGCCGGAGGTGCCGAACGCCACCCGCTGCGTCGGCACCGACGGGTCGGGTTGCAGGTCGGCGTACGCGGCCAGCAGCCTGGGGATGTCGACGAGTATCGATGCGGGTGCCGGCTTGCCGGCGAGTGGGGAGATCTGCTGGCTCATGGAATCCTCGGATATGTAGGAGCGCACCTTGTGCGCGATGCTTTTACGCACGCCCGAAAAGCATCGCGCACGGGGTGCGCTCCTACAGGTTTTCAGCCGTCGCGCAGTTGGCGGTAGCGACGGATCAGCGTGTTGGTGGAGCTGTCGTGCGCGAGCTTGGGCAGATCGGCCGCGGTGAGTTCGGCAATGGTGGCCTTGGCCAGCTGCTTGCCCAGTTCCACGCCCCACTGGTCGAACGAGTCGATATTCCAGATCACGCCCTGCACGAACACGCTGTGCTCGTACAGCGCGATCAGCGAACCCAGCGCGAACGGCGTCAGCTCGGCCGCCAGCAAGGTGCTGCTGGGGCGGTTGCCGTCGAAGGTGCGGTGCGGCACCAGTGCCTCGGCGGTACCTTCGGCGCGCACTTCGTCGGCGCTCTTGCCGAATGCCAGCGCCTCGCCCTGGGCGATCAGGTTGGCGATCAGCAGGTCGTGCTGGTCGCCCACCGGGTTGCGCGTCTGGCCGAAGCCGATGAAGTCGCACGGCACGATGCGCGTGCCTTGGTGGATCAGCTGGTAGAACGAGTGTTGGCCGTTGGTGCCCGGCTCGCCCCAGTAGATCGGGCCGGTGGCGTAGTCCACCGC
>DATJCF010000243.1:0-27035 GCA_035514935.1 Rhodanobacter sp.
CAGCATCGACGCGACGATAACCAGCATCCGCAAGGTCGACTGGAGTTCGTTCCGGGTCAACTTTTTCCTGATGCTTGATCCGGCCCATGCCGGCGACCTGCCGCATACCTGGCTGGCCAGCTTCTACCTGCCGCCCGGCCATGCCGACGGGCTGGCGCAACTGTCGCGCGACTATGGCAACCTCAGCCTGATCGATGTGGATTCGTTGCTCGACCGGGTGCGCGAGATCGTCGACCGGGTGGGCAATGCGGTGCGCTGGATCCTCGGTTTCAGCCTGCTCGCCGGCGCCCTGGTACTGGCCGCCGCGCTCGCCGCCAGTGCGGCTGAACGCCAACACGAAGCGGCGCTGTTGCGCACACTGGGTGCCCGCCGCGCCCAGTTGCGGGTGGCGGCGGCCTGCGAATTTGCGCTGCTCGGACTGATCGCCGGCCTCACCGCCGCGCTGGGCGCCGCGGGTGCGGGCTGGTGGCTGGGCCGCGCCGTGTTTCATATCGAGCACTTCACGCCGCCGCTGGCACCGCTGGCGCTGGCCGCCATCGCTGCGGCGCTGGTCGTGATGGCGCTGGGGCTGGTTGGCACGCGCAAGGTCAGTCGCACGCCGCCGATGCGCTTGTTGCGGGAGGGGTGAGGGGTTCGGTCAAGTGCGAAGCCTTCAACCGATGACATGCGCATCCACCGTCGCCGTTCGCCATGACGCCTGACGCTCCACCACGACAACCGTGGCGCACCTGGTTGCGCGACGAATGGCTGTTGCTGCTGTTCGCCGTTTTCGCAGGCCTCCTGGCGCTGTTCGACCCTCGACCCACCACCGACTACCAACGCTGGCTGCAGTGGCCCACGCTGACCGGGCTCGCGGGATTGCTGCTGGCGATCCAGGGCATTCGCGACAGCGGCCTGGTGCAGCATGCGGCTGCGGTGGTGATGGCACGTGCGCATTCGCTGCGCGGGCTTGGCCTGGGGCTGGTGGCCGCCACCGCCGTGCTGTCGATGGTGCTGACCAACGACGTGAGCCTGTTCCTGGTGGTGCCGCTGACGCTGGCGATCGGCACGATGTCGAACCTGCCGGTGCTGCGCATGGTGGTGCTGGAGGCACTGGCGGTGAATGCGGGCTCTGCCCTGAGCCCGATCGGTAACCCGCAAAACCTGCTGTTGTGGCAGCACTCGGCGTTGGGCTTCGGGCAGTTCATCGCGGCGATGTTGCCGGCCGCCGCCGTGATGCTGGCGATGGTGGTCTTGCTGACCGTGCTGTGGTTGCCGCGCGGTCGGGTGGCGCTGACCACCGACCGACTCGACCGCACCCCGATCTCCGTCCGCCTCGGCATGTGCTCCGCGCTGGCGCTGGCCGGCATGGTGGTGCTGATGGAACACGGCCATGCACCGCTGGGCGCCGCCATTCTGCTGGTGTTGTTTGCGCTGGGCGCGCGTGCAAGCCTGCGGCGGATGGACTGGTTGCTGCTGCTGACGTTCGCGGCCATTTTTCTGGGGCTGGGGCATTTCGCCGAGTTGCCGTGGGTACGCGGCGCCCTGCAAACCATGGATTTCAACCAGCCGTTGACGGTCTACCTCGGCGCCATCGTGGCGTCCCAGGCGATCAGCAACGTGCCGGCCACGGTCCTGTTGCTCGATCGCGCACCGGATGCCGTGGCGTTGGCGGTGGCGGTCAATGTGGGCGGCTTCGGCCTGGTGACCGGCTCGCTGGCCAACCTGATCGCGCTGCGCCTGGCGCGACAGCCGCACGGCCTGCGGCTGCTGCATGCGGTGTCGATTCCGTTCCTGCTGGTGGCGGCACCACTGGTGTATCTGGCGTGGCGCTGGCTGGGCTAGTCGGTGGCGAAACTGAGCGGCGCTTGAACGCACCTGTCAACGCGCATGGCGACCGCACGTTTTTTCTCCCACCTACCGACGGAGATCCACCATGCATCGCAAGACACTGCTCGCTTCCGCGCTGACCCTGCTGATGGCTGGTTCCGCCTCGTTCGCCATCGCACAGAACGCCCCTGCCACGACGCCTCCCGCTGCGACGACGCAGGGCACCACCGGTCACGGGCATGGCGCCCACGGCATGCGTGACCATGGCGAGTATCGCCACGGCATGCAGCGCCACGGCTTCAACAAGGATCGCGGCGGCGTGATCGGCGACCTGCGCCAGCTGGAGCGTCTGTACCTGGAATCCGGCCGCAGCAAGGAGCTGACCGCGGTGTACAACGACGTGCTGGCCAAGTCGCAGAACCCGCGCGTGCGCAATTACGTCTATCACCACCTGGCCCGCTTGCAGGCACGTCCTGCCAACGTGGATCAGGCGATCATCACCTTGCGCAAGGGGCTGGACGAGAGCCTCGCCAACGAGGCAAAGATGCAGGCGACGAAGGAAAAGATGCGCGCCGAGTGGCAGTCGCGTCGCGCCCAGGGTGCCACGACTCCGGCAACCGCCAAGTAACCAAGACGACATCTGCCGTGGAACGCAACGCGCGAAGGGCAACCTTCGCGCGCTTTTTCATGATTGCCGTTCCGCCGATTTCGCGCGTTGCCACAGCCGCTCCTGCTCGGCCAGGCTGCACTTCGCAAACTCGACGCCATCATCGGCGGCGAGTTGTTCCATCTGCCGGAAGCGGCGCTCGAACTTGGCATTGGCATGGCGCAGCGCGCGCGGAAAATCCACGCCGGCATGGCGCGCGAGGTTCACCATCACGAACAGCACGTCGCCAATCTCGTCTTCAAGCCTCACCGGGTCGGCGCCGGCGACGAACTCGGCGCGCACTTCCTCGATCTCTTCGAGCAGCTTGTCCAGCATCGGTTGCGGGGCGGTCCATTCGAAGCCGGTGGCGGCCGCACGCTGCTGCAACCGCTCGGCGTGTTTCCACACGGGCAAGCCGTGCGATATGTCGGCCAGTGCGCTCGGATCGGAGGCGCGCCGGTTCACCACATCACTCCCGCGTGGCGGCTTGCAGGCGCGCCGACCAGTCGAGCGAGCCGTCGCCGACCGCCAGAAATTCCGGATTCAGCAGCGATTCCCCGCGGTTGTAGCGGAACGGCGCACCGGCCAGATCAAGTACCGCACCACCGGCCTCCTCCAGCACGCATTGCGCGGCGGCGGTATCCCACTCGCTGGTTAGCCCCAGCCGCAGATAGACGTCCGCAGCGCCCCGCGCAATCAGGCAGAACTTCAGCGAGGAGCCCATCGGCAGGCGTTCGTAATCGTCTCCCACCAACTGGCTCAGCAAGGCGTGCTCCGGACCGCCGTGCGAACGGCTACCGGCAGCGGTGGCCGGCGGCGCCAAGGTGCGGGCGTGGATCGGTTGCCATGGCCCGTCGACCTTCTGCTGCAGCCAGGCACCCGCACCCCGCGCGGCCACGTAGAGGTCACCTGTGACCGGCGCCAATACCGCGCCCAGCACGCTCTGGTGGTTGTCGATCAAGGCGATGTTGACGGTAAACTCGCCGTTGCGCTTGACGAACTCACGCGTGCCATCGAGCGGGTCGACCAGCCAGTAACGCGACCATTGCCGACGCTGCGACCAATCCGCCGCACGGGCTTCTTCGGACACGATGGGAAGCGGCGGATCAAGCTCGGCCAGCGCCTTGGCAATCACCTGCTGGGCGGCCAGATCGGCGGCGGTGAGCGGCGACGCATCGGCCTTGGTCTGCACCGCGAAATCGCCGCTGTAAATCGCCATGATGGCGTCGCCGGCAGCGCGCGTGATGGCACCGACCTTTTGCGCCAACGAAAGATCGATCATGACCGCTTGAACCGGCCGGCCAGGTACTCGTGCGCCATGTAGAGCGCGGCGATCGAACGCCCCTCGGTGACGTCGTCGCGACCGAGCAAGGTGTGTAATTCGGACATTTTCCAGGGCACCACTTCAAGCGGCTCCGGCTCGTCGCCAGGCAGCCGCTCGGGGTAAAGATCCTGCGCCAGCACCACATGCGCCATGTGCGTCATGTACGAGGGCGACAACGACAGGTTGTGCAGTATTTTCAGCTTGCGCGCGCCGTAACCGACCTCTTCCTTCAGCTCGCGGTTGGCGCCCTGCTCGGCGGTCTCGTCCTGGTCCAGGCGACCTTTCGGCAGACCGAGTTCGTAACGTCCCACACCACCACCGTATTCGCGGATCAGCAGCACGGTGTCGTCATCCAGCATCGGCACGATGATCACCGCGCCCAGGCCGCCCCCTTTCAGGCGCTCGTAGGTGCGCCGCACGCCATTGGAAAATTCCAGGTCGACTTGTTCGACCTGAAAACGGCCGTGGGTGACGTCGCGCGTGGCGTGGATGATCGGCAGTTTCGGCATCCGTCCATTCTAGAAGCCCGCACCGCAGAAATCGAACGCCGCGCGACGTCAGCCGACGCGATTCAGAGGCGCAGCCGCTGCAGCGCCTGTGCGTGGATGGCCGGCGTGCCCGCCAGCACGCTGCGCGTATCGAGCGTCAACGGGGTGCCGTCCAGTTCGGTGAACACACCACCGGCCTCGCGCACGATCACCGCCAGCGCAGCGATGTCCAGGATATTCACGTCCGACTCGATCACCAGATCCAGCCCGCCACGCGCCAGCAGGTGGTAGTGGCAGAAATCGCCGTAGCCGCGGATGCGGTTGCTGTCGCGGATCAACGCGCCCAGCGCATCCCAGCGTGCATCGGCCGTCAGCGTCTTGACGTTGCCGGTGGAGACTGATGCCTGTGCCATCGCCGACGTGCCCGCCACCTGCACTCGCGCGCCATCCATCCACGCGCCGCCGCCGGCACTGGCCCACATCACCTCGCCGTAGATCGGCGCGCTCGACACGCCGAGGATCAGTTCGTTGCCTTCCATCAACGCGATCTGGGTCGAGAAGAACGGCGTGCGCCGCACGAAGCTCTTGGTGCCGTCCAGCGGATCGACCAACCACATCAGGCCGCCACGCTCGCCGTCCAGGCCGTATTCCTCGCCGTAGATGGACGCCTGCGGCAACGCCGCCTGCAGGATCTTGCGAATCGCCTGCTCCGCCTCGCGGTCGGCGATGGTGACGGGGGTGGCGTCTTCTTTCAGTTCCACCGCCACGCCCTGTTGCCAGTAGTGGCGAATGACCTCACCGGCGGCGGCGGCAGCTTCCTTGGCGGCGGCAAGCGCCTGAGCGAGTGTTGCGGAATCCATGTTGTTTCCTGTTCGTGGAAAAATTTGTGTCAGATGGCTAGGAGCCTGGGCCGCAGAAACCAAGTGGCGGCGGCTCACTTGGTTTCTGCCGCCCAGCCTCCCAGGCCACCACGACGGTCGACATGCACGGTGCCGTCGGTGTCGACGGTTCCCCATCGATGCAGCCACTGGTGCAGCGCGCGATCGGGATCATGCGGCTGCAATGTCGCCTGCAACCGCCAGCCGAGCAGATTCCCCTGCATCTGGCCGTTGCCGCGCAGCGGGCCGTCGTCCTCGTTGTGGAATTGTGCCTTGATCCACCCGTCGCGCGCCTGTGCCTGCACCTGCCAGCTGCCTAGCACCATCTCGCCGCCGGCCCCTTGAATCGAGGCATCGCGCCAGTGGGCGGTGCCCTGCAGGTCCATGGGCCAGCCGTTTTGCAGCAGCGCACGATCAACCGACATGTGTATTTCGCCGCGCGGCTGGCCGATCGTGGCCAGCCAGCTTTGCCACGGCGCGCCCAGCACCACGCGGGCCTGCACGTTTCGCCAATCGTAGGTATCGGATGAAACCCTGCGCATGCCGCCGCTGAAATCCAGCTGCGGACCCTCGATGTCGAGTTGCAGCCGCACATCGCCCCACAACGCGCGCCGCGAGAGTTGCCATTGCACCCGCCCCAGATCGTGGCCGTTGCGGTCCCGCCATTGCCCTGCCTGGCCCTGCCATACCGAACCGCTGACATGCCGCAACTGCATGCCATGCAGTTGCGGCGTGATCAACGCCACCGCCCAACGCGCCGGGAAAAACCACAGCAGGACCGCCACGGCCAGCAGCAGGACGCCGAAGCCAAGCAGGATTTTCCGCAAATACGTCAAGGCGCTTCCAGAAGAAAAGCCGCAACACTTGAGCGATCACGGCGCAGGGCCGATGATAACCGGATGACTCACCCCGCAAGCAGCAACGCCGCGCTGGCCACGCGCGACCTGAAACATGTGTGGCACCCCTGCACCCAGATGCAAGATCACGAAAGCGTACCGATGGTACCGATCGTGCGCGGCGAAGGCGCCTGGTTGATCGACGCGGATGGCCGCCGTTATCTCGATGGCATCAGTTCGTGGTGGACCAATATTTTTGGCCACGCCAATCCCCGCATCGCCGCAGCGCTTGCCGACCAGGCAAGCAGGCTGGAGCACGTCATCTTCGCCGGCTTCACCCACGAACCGGCGATTGAGCTGGCCGAGAAATTGGTCGCCATTACGCCGCCCGGGCTGGATAAGGTGTTCTACGCGGACAATGGCTCTTCGGCGGTCGAAGTCGCGCTGAAGATGAGCTTCCACTATTGGCTCAACCAGGGCCATGGCGAGAAAACGCGCTTCATCGCGCTCAGCGGCAGCTACCACGGCGAGACGCTGGGCGCACTGTCGGTAAGCGATGTGGCGCTGTACCGAAAGACCTATGCGCCGCTGCTGCTGACACCGTTTCTGACGCCTTCGCCGGATGCCTACGAAGGCGAGCCCGGCGAAAGTCCACAGCAGACGGCCGCCCGCCGACTGAGCGACCTGCGCACGCTGCTGGAAAGCCACGCGCATGAAACCTGCGCGGTGATCGTCGAGCCGCTGGTGCAGTGCGCCGGCGGCATGCGCATGTATCACCCGGATTATCTGGTTGGCCTGCGCGCGCTGTGCGATGAGTTCTCGGTGCATTTCATCGCCGACGAAATCGCCGTGGGCTTTGGCCGCACCGGCAGCCTGTTCGCCTGCGAGCAGGCGGGCGTGTCACCGGATTTCATGTGCCTGTCGAAAGGGCTTACCGCCGGCTTCCTGCCGCTCTCGGTGACACTCACCACCAACGACGTCTATGACGCGTTCTATGCCGAATACAACGCCGGCAAGGCGTTCCTGCATTCGCACAGCTACACCGGCAACCCGCTGGCCTGTCGCGTGGCACTGGAAACCCTGGCGATCTTCCGCGACCAGCCCGTACTTGATCACAACCGGAAGCTGGCCGCCCACCTGGCACAACGACTGGCGCCGCTGCGCGATCACCCGCACGTGGCTGATGTGCGCCAGACCGGCATGATCGCCGCGGTGGAACTGGTGGCCGACAAAATCACCCGCCGGCCGTTCGACAGCAAGGAGCGGCGCGGAATGCGTGTCTATCTGCACGGTTTGCAGCAAGGCGTGTTGCTGCGGCCGCTGGGCAACGTGGTGTATTTCATGCCTCCCTACGTCGTGACCAAACAGGAAATCGACCTGCTGGTCGATACCGCGATCGCCGGTATCGAACGTGCCGTGGCAGGCTGACCTTCTCGATCGCGGACCGCTCCCATGCGCACCATTCGTATCCATGTCGATGTACCGCTGCGTGCCGGCGATGAACTGGCCTTGCCGGCGCAGGCCGGCGAACACGTTGCCCGCGTACTGCGCCTGGTTGCCGGCGACCCGCTAACCCTGTTCAACGGCGATGGCAACGACTATCCGTCCACCATCGAACGCACCGGCAAGCGCGAGGTCGTGGTGCGCGTGGCCGCCGGGCAGCCGGCGGGAACGGAATCACCACTGCGGCTGACGCTGGCGCAGGCGGTGGCGCGTGGCGAGAAGATGGACCTGATCATGCAGAAGGCCACGGAGTTGGGCGTAGTGCGGATCGTGCCGCTGCTGACGGAGCGTTCGGAAGTAAAGCTCGACGCTGCCCGCGCCGAAAAGCGCCTGGCCCATTGGCGTTCGGTGGTCGCCAGCGCCTGTGAACAGAGCGGCCGGGCCCAGTTGCCGGAGGTCCTCGGCGCACAACCGCTGCAGACATGGCTGGATCAGCTGACCGACGATGGCGCGCTGCGCCTGGCGCTGTTACCCGACGGCGCGCAGAACGCGCGCGATCTTCACTTCGGACCGGCTGGCGGCACGCTGGTCATCGGCCCCGAAGGCGGCCTTGGTGAACGCGACATACAGGCCCTGACGGCGCACGGATTTGCCGGGCTGCGCCTGGGTCCGCGCATCCTGCGCACGGAAACGGCGGGGATGGCGGCACTTGCGGCGCTGCAGGCGCTGCACGGCGACGCCTGAGAGGTTGTGATTTTTCAACCTCTCAGCCCGGCCAGGGACGGCCGGACGCGGATTGATCACGCAAGTGATTGATTCGCGTGAACGCGTCCGGGCGTGTACCGGACGCGCGATAGAAGAAAACCACAGGACGTGGTTTTCTTCACAAGCTCTGACGCCTCAATCGTCGGAATCAACCCATGACGACGGCGCGGACGCGGAGTCCATGCGTTCGAAGTCGGCGTGGCCTTCGGTTGCCTCGTCCGATTCCACGGCATCAACCTGCTGCAGCAAGGTCAGCAGCTCCGCCTCGATGCCTTCCATGTCCGGGATCACCGCGACATCGTCGCGCACCAGCACCCTGGCACGGATACCCGGCGGCAATTCGGTGCCGTCATGGGTCGGGATGATCAGCTCGGCATTGAGCGTGGTAAGGCGCGGAAAGCCCTGCGTGACCAGCGCCATGAACGGCATCTGCGCATTGCCACCCAGTGTCTTCAGCACGGCGACGCGGGAACTGAGTTCGGCGTCACCCTCTTCCGCGCCAGAAAGCCGGGTGAACGACACCAGCGGTACCCGCCAGCCGCGCCAGGCAATGCGCCCGAGCAACCACGCCGGTGCGTCGGCTACCGACTCCGCTTCGGGCAGGGTGATGACCTCGGCCACGGTGGCGTTGGGCAACAACAAGCGCATATGGCCTACCGGCACCAGGATGCAGCGGATTTCGCGCGGCAGCGGATCACTCATGGATACACCTCGATCAGATGCGCCGCCAACTCATGCGGGGCACCGGAAAAACTGACCAGTCGCTCGGCAAAAATGCTGCCGACCATATCGGAATACTGCACGTCGGGTGCGGCTTCGACCCAGACCTCGCCACCCAGATCGTGTACGGCCTGGGCGCCGGCAACCGCGTCGGTGGAGCGTCCGGCGAACACGATCGACACCACGTCGCGCCCGAAAATAGTGGCGATCGTGCTGAAATTTGCGTCGATCGAAGACTCGTTGCCGGCATCGGGCGCGTTGTCCTGCACCGTTATCCCGCCATCGCGGCGCAACGAAACCTGGGACGCCGCCGGCACCACCAACAGCTCACCGGGCGCGGCATGGTCACCGTCGATTGCCAGCCGAACGGGCAATGGCCCGCCGCCGACCGACAGCACCTCCATCAGCCCCGATATCGATTGCGCACCCAGGTGCTGGGTGAGCAGAAAGGTCGATCGCGTGGGTTCCGTCAACGCCGAAAGGAATTCGCACACCGAATCCAGCCCATCGGCAGCCGCCCCCAGCAACACGACCCGATGCAGGCGGCGAGTGTTGTCGTCCAGGTGCATCTCGCTGTCCTGCGAGTAGGGCTGCGGCGCCACCGCCTCTTCCATCGTCAGCAACTGCAGGCTCATCACCGGCTCGGTGGCCGGTGCCGCGTGCTCGACCTCGGGCGAAAGGAATTCGGCAGCAGTCTGTTTCACCACGCCAAAATCCGTGGCGGCCGCCGTGATGGGCGCCGCGGGTGCGACGGAGGCGTCATCATCCAGCAAGGCCCAGCTGTCGGGCGCACTCACCACGGTGGGTGCCGGGGCTTTTTCGGAGGCAGGTGCAGCGTCACCAGCCAGGGACAGATCCGGCGGCAGGTGATCGAAATCGAAACCCGTGGCCGCGGCGGCAACCGGTTCGGCGGCAAGGTAACCGGTACCGACGTTGTCCTCGGCGGAGGGCTCATCCACGACATCGGATGTGCCGGCCGCTTCGCCGGCCACGTCGCCGAATTCACCATCGTGCAATTCGGGCGCGTTCTCGAAATAACGCAGGCCCGAGCCGAACTCGTCTTCGCCCGTCGACAAGGCATCGGAGGCCAGCATGGCCTCGAGCTCGGCTTCGAGGCTGTTGGAATCGACGTTCTCGGGCACATCAAGGCTCTGATCGATCGGTACAGACTCGTCCAAAGCCAGGTCACCGACGGTCTCCGGCGCGGAGGATGCGGCCGTCACGGCGGCGTCTTCAGCGGCAGGAATACTGTCGACCGTGAGCTCGGCGCTTTCGGCCACCGACGGGGTCGCGGCGGGTATGGCCAGGCTGGCGGCGGTGAGCGGCCGTGGCGGGTCGACATCGGCGGAGGCCATGACCTTGGCCGCCAGATGGCGCGCCCAGCGGGCGCGATCCCACCCTTCAAGCGCACGGCTGGCCTGGCCGTCATTGAAAACCACGCGCGGCGTATCGCCGTCGATCACGTCATACAGGCGATCAAGCGCGTCATCGTTCTCGTCGTCGAGATTCACCACCACGACCTCGGCCCCGCTTTCCATCAGCAGGTCCCGGCTGAGGCTGGCCATGCCGCCTTCGTGCACGATCCGCGCGCCATGCTCCTGCAGCGCAAGGCGCAACTGGCTGCCCAGTTCGCCATCGCCGAAAAGCAAGGCGATCCCCGGGCCGGATTCAGTCATGGGCCGGCTCCGACGCATGCAGTTCCAGCACCTCGCCGATCTGCGTCAACAGGTCCGCCTCCTGGTACGGCTTGCCGAGATAACGCTCCACACCGATGTCGAGCGCCCGCTGGCGATGCTTGTCGCCACTGCGCGAGGTGATCATGATGATCGGCACGCCGCTGAGACGCGGGTCGGCCTTCATCAGGGTCGCCAGCTCGTAGCCGTCCATGCGTGGCATCTCGATATCCAGCAGCATCAGGTCGGGGACGCGCTCGTGCAGTTTTTCGACCGCATCGACACCGTCCTTGGCGGTGCTCACCTCGTACTCATGACGCTCGAGCACGCGGCTGGTGACCTTGCGCATGGTGATGGAATCGTCCACCACCATGACCAGCGGCCGCACCCGGACTTCCTCGATGACCGGCGCCTGCAAGGCACTGAGCCCCTCTGCCAGACGCTGTTCGCGACGGGTGATGCCGTGGCGGACCAGTGGTGCCAGATCCAGAATGATCAGCACCGAGCCATCGCCCATGATGGTGGCGCCGAGCAGACCGGGCACCGAACTGATCTGCGGGCCCACCGACTTGACCACGATTTCGTGGGAGCCCAGCACCGCGTCGATCCGGATGGCCGCACGCAAGTCGCCGGCACGGGTAAGCAGCAGGGGCTGCTGCTCGCCTTCGGGCGGCAAACCAGGCGGCAGCCCGAGCAGTTCGGCCAGATCGTGGATGGCATAGGACTCGTTGCCATGGGAGAACGTGGGTTCACCCTGCTCCAGCAGTGCCGTCATCTCCTCGGCGTCAATCCGCGCGACGCCCTGGACCGACGTCATCGGGATGGCGAACGTGGCCTCGCCGATGCGTACCAGGATCGCCTGTGTCACCGCCAAGGTGAACGGCAGACGCAGTACGAACGTGGTGCCCTTGCCGGCGGTCGATTCGATCGACAGCGAGCCGCCCAGTTGCTTGATCTCGTTGGCCACCACGTCCATGCCGACGCCGCGGCCGGCCAGCTGGGTGATCTTGCCGGCGGTGGAGAAGCCGGCCTGGGTGATCAGGCCCAGCAGTTGATCGTCGCTGGGGTTGGCGTCGGCACGAAGCAGCCCGCGCTCGATGCCACGGGCACGGATCGCCTCGCGATCGAGGCCACGGCCATCGTCGCTGACGCGCACCACCACCTCGGTCGCCTCGCGCGCCACCCGGATATGCACCGCGCCTTCGGCCGGCTTGCCGACCCTGCGTCGCTCGTCCGGCGTTTCGATACCGTGCGCGATGGCATTGCGCAGCATGTGCTCGAACGGCGCCTTGATGCGATCAAGCAGGTTGCGATCCATTTCGCCGTGCGCACCATCCACATAGAGCTGCGCGTGCTTGCCCTCATCCTGGGCGGCCTGGCGCAGCGTGCGGCGCAGGTTGGGAACCATGGTGTCGAACGGCAGCATGCGGGTACGCAGCAGACCGTCCTGCAGGTCCGTGCTGACACGCGACTGCTGGATCAGCAGGGTTTCGGCCTGACGCGTCAGTTCGTCCAGCGTGCTCTGGATGGAGACCAGGTCGGACACCGACTCGGCCAGCGCACGGGAGTACTGCTGCAGTTGGGAATAACGATCGAGCTCGAGCGGATCGAACACGGTGGTGAGACCCGCCTCGCGATGCTCCCGCTGGAAGCGCGCGATGATCTGCGCCTCGGTCTCGATCTCCAGCATGCGCAACTGGCTGCGCAGGCGCGCCACGGTCTGTTCCAGCTCGACCAGGTTGAAGCGGTAGCCAGCAACCTGCTGCTCCAGCCGCGAACGATAGATGGCCACTTCGCCGGCGTGGTTGACGAGACTGTCCAGCAGATCGGCGCGAACGCGGATCTGCTCCTGCGCCGAGCGGACTTCTTCTTCCACCTCGGGCAACAGCCCCGGCAGATCGCCGTCTGGCGTCCGCTCACCGGACGCCGCCACCGGCGACGTCGGCGTCGCCTCGGGCATCGCAATGGCGGCCAGCACGTCGTCGTTGGTGAAGCCTTCCTCACCGGCGAGCGCCAGCAGCCGGTCGATCGCCGCCTGCGGGTATTCGATCGCCTGGCGATGCGCCACCTGCTGCACCATCGCGTTGAGCTGGTCAAAGCTGGATTCCAGCGCGCCGATCAACGAAGCGGTGCCCGCCGATTCAACCGGCTTCTCCAGCAGTGTCTCGATCGCGTGGGCCAGATCGCCGATCGACCCCAAGCCCGAGATGCGCGCGCCGCCCTTGAGCGTATGCAGGTCGCGCTGAAGCTCTCCCACGTAGCCAAGTTCAGCCGGCTCGGCGCGCCACTGCGCCAGCACACCATCGGCGTGATCCAGGATTTCATGTGCCTCATCGAGGAACACTTCGAGCAAGTCGTCATCGAGGGCATTGGCGGCAGGCGCCTCTTCGGCACCCCCTCCCACGGTTGTCGATGCCGCACCGGCATCGATGGCGTGGGTCGTCTGCTGCGCCAGCGCAGCAGCCTCCGACGCCTCACGCTCGGCGAGTTCGCGTGCCTCACGCGCACGGCGTTCGGCGGCTTCGCGCTCGGCAGCCTCACGTTCGGCCGATGCACGCGCTTCGGCCTCGCGCTGTTCCGCAGCTTCGCGCTCGACGGCCTCCAGCTCCGCGGCAAGCTCCTCGGCCAGCCCGGTGTCATCCAGGTCGTCTTGCTGCGCGTCGACGGCGGCGTTCTCGTCGTCCATCCGGACGGCGTCGTCGACTTCGATATCGCTGTCGCGGGTTTCCCCGGGTTCGAACGCATCCAGCGCTGCCATCAACTCATTGGTGAACAGCTCGTGGTGCGCGTCGTCGGCGTTGACCGCAGGCTCGGCGCCGTCAACAAAGGTGGCCGCCGGCGATGCTTCGGACAATGCCTCGTCGGCAGGTGTCTCGTCGGCGATGGCCGGTGCTTCGTCGTTGTCGACCGACGTCGCGTCCAGTTCGTGCGACGGCGTCCAGGCGTCCAGATCATGTTCCGCACCCAATGCCGCCGCGGCATCTTCCAGGTCGTCGGGGCGGGATTCGTACACCACGTGGGCAACCTGTGACTCGGAGTACAAGTCGCGCATGGCCACGATCTGGTCGACCAGCGTATCCACGACGGGCAACTGCGGATCGGCCGCGTCGAATTGCTCCATCACGGTGTCGACCACGTCTGCCGCCTCGCCCAGAAGGCGGATGCCTTCGCTGGACAACGGCACATCGGCGGCGCGCAGGCGCTTGAGCAAACCCTCCAGCGGCGACAACACCTGCATCAGCAAGGCGATATCGACCATGGCGATGGCCCCGTGCAAGGTATGCACAGCGCGCAGCAATTCTTCGCCTACCCGCAGTTCGGTGCCCGCGCGGTGGATGGCGCCGCGTATCGTCTGCAGATACTGGGCCACTTCGCTGCGCAGGATCTCCAGCAGTACGGGATCCACCGGCGGCATCACCGGCAGCGGCAAGGCTTCGACCGGTTCCACGTCATCGTCCGGGGCGCCTGCCAGCGTCTGGGCGTCGGTGATGCCGGCCTGCGGAATCGCTGCCGCATCCGCGTCCATGCGCGGCACGCGGCGGCGTACGACCCGGCGAACCGTTTCGGTAACAGCCGACGGATGGCCCTCGACCCGCGCGCCCTCCTCGCCAGCGGCCAGTCGTTCGGCCACGTCCATGATGGCGCCAAGCGGTGCCTTCAACGTGCCTTCGCCCTTGAGCGCGGCCAGCAACTGCGGCAGCGCATCGATGGCGTGGCGCACCATCGCCTGCACGCCTTCATGCGGTTCGATGCTGTTGTCGAGCACGCGGTTGAGCGCGCTTTCGACCTTCCATGCGAATTCGCCGAGCACGCTGGCGCCAACCAGCCGGCCCGAACCTTTCAACGTGTGGAACGAGCGGCGGATGGCCGTCAGTGAGGACAACTGCGATGGATCGTCCAGCCAGACCTTTTCGGCCTCGGTGAGGTTGTCGATTTCTTCCTGCATCTCCTCCAGGAAGATTTCGCGGATGTCGTCATCGATGCCTTCAGCGTTGGCATTGAAGCCGGCGGTGGCCGCCAGCGGATTGGTGACCGGAACCTGCTCGACGATCTCCTCTTCGATTTCGACCCAGTCCTCGTCCGAAGCACTTTCAGCCGACTCGGGTTTCAGGGATTCGGTTTCAGCCAGACGCAGGCCATCGATGTCCTGCGCGGAGCGCGGCGAGGATTCGTCTTCGCCAATGATCAGCTCATCGATGCTGTCGCCCGGATGCACGCTCACCGATTCGGACAGCTCGACATGTTCGTCGTCCGTCGACAGCGCATCGGCGGCCACCGGCGGTGGGGCCTCGGGCAATTCGCGGGCGGCCGGCGGCGGCCAGTAACCCAGCAGACCCAGGCTGTGCTCGGCGACGTCAAGGATATGTTCCAGGCCACCGCGGTGTTCGCGGGCAGCCTCGAGGTAATACTCCAGCGCGGCCAGCGCATCGGCCAGGTGATCCATCTGCGCGCCATCGGGCACGCGTCGATCGAGCAGCAGCTCATTGCCGATGAAGCGGCTGATGCCTTCGGCCAGCTCGGCGGGGCGTGCCGTGGACAGCATGCGCAACGCACCGGCCACTTCATCCATCAACGCCGGGCTGCCGGCAAGATGCTCGTGCTGCCAGCCGGATTCACTGAACGCCACGATCGCGTCCTTGACCTTGCCGGTGTTGCTGATCGCTTCCTGCATCAACGCCACGACGATGCCCATGGCCTCGCTGCGGGGAATGCCGACCACACCTTCGTCGCCTTCCGTCACACCCTCGGCGCCAAGGCTTTCGATGTGGTCGTCCAGCGATGCCTCGACATAGAGCAGCGCGCCGGCAACATCGAGCAACGCGGCCTCGTCGGCACTGCGCATGTGATTGGCGATCTCGTCGAGAACCTGCCGCTGCTCGACAACCATCCGCCGCGGCACCGCGAGCGCCAGCATGCCGAGCGTGTCGCCGACACGCTCCAGCACTTCGCCCTGTGCAGCCAACTGCGCCGGATCACCATCCACCTGGCGCAGGAACAGATCCAGCGCTTCCTTCACCCGCAACAAATCATCTTTCAGCGCGCGCGACACGGAGTCGAGCAAGGCGCGGTTGTGACCGGCCATCGATCCGCGCGCATGCTCCAGCTCGCTGGCGTCAGGCACCTGGCGATCGAGCGCATACGTGGATTGCAGCAGCTCCATCTGCGGGCTGCGCTGCGGCGATTGCGCCACCAGATAGAGCAGCTGGCACGCCAGTTCGTCGGCGTCACCGCCCCGCAAACTGTCTTCGCCATGTTCGACCAGCTCGCGGATATTGCGATCGACCTTGCCGATCAACTGGCGAATTTCGGTCGTACGATTCTTGAACAAGCCTTGCCCAAGGCCTTCCAGTACACCCGCCGCAATCCACCACAACCGGCGACCGTGCACGTGATAGCAACGCGCGGCAATTTCCAGCAGCGTGGTACGCATGCCGGCCAGCTGGCGCGTCGGATCCTCGCCACGGAACCAGCCCAGCAACTGTCGCTGGAAGCGAAGCCGCAGCGCAGTCAATTCGCCCCGGCGCGCCTCGGCATGCGACTCGCTCATGGCGGCGGGCGCCTGCTCCGGCAGGAAGGCGTCGAGATTGGGATGGAACAGGGCGGACTCGGACAGCGACGGTTTCCCGATCGCCGCGCGCAGATCGTTGAGCAGCGGCAGCAATACCACCGGTACGTCACGATGTCCGCCGGACAGGCGTTCGAGATAGTCCGGCAACTGCATCAGGCCACGCATCAATACGGCGTAGGCGTCTTCGCGATTGGCGACCTGGTCGTCAAGCAGCGCGCGGGAAACCTCTTCCATCTCGGCCGCTGCCATGGCGGCACCATGCAGCTCCACCATTTGCAAGGTGCCACGCACCTGATGCAACTGGTCCATGCACGAACGCATGACGCTGCGATCGGCGGGATTTTCGACATGGGTCGCCAACGCGTCACGGGCGCTGGACAGTGCTTCGTCCAGTTGGGGCTTGACCCACTGCAGCGTGGTGAAATCGATGTGGTCTTGAAGTCTCATGCGCCTCTCTCAGCGGTTGCGCAGCGATGCATTACGCCACCAGCGAGAATGCCCCCCTTCAAAGTGCTCATGTCAATCCGGCAACTTGAAATGCGCCACCGAGCGACGGAGATCGCTCGCCAGCTGCGCCAGCGTACCGATGGAATCCGCTGTCTGGCTGGCGCCTTGCGATGTTTGCGAGGTGATCTCCTGGATCGCGTTCATCGACACCGAAATATCGGTGGCCGCCGCCGACTGCTCCCGTGCTGCCGTGGAAATGCTCTGAATCAGCGCGGACAGATCGTGCGAAACGCGCTCGATGTCGCCCAGCGCGCTACCTGCGTCCTCCGCCAGTCGTGCGCCGGCGACCACCTCGGCGGTGGTCTGTTCCATCGAGTTCACCGCTTCGTTGGTATCGGACTGAATCGTCTGTACCAGGGTCTCGATGCGCTTGGTGGCGCTGGTGGAACGTTCGGCCAGTCGCTGCACTTCGTCCGCCACCACCGCGAAACCACGACCCGCCTCACCGGCCGAGGCGGCCTGGATGGCCGCGTTCAATGCCAGGATGTTGGTCTGTTCGGCGATGTCGTTGATCAGTTCCACGATCGAGCCGATCTCCTGCGAGGACTCGCCCAGCCGTTTGATGCGCTTGGAGGTCTCCTGGATCTGGTCGCGGATGGAGTCCATGCCCGAGATGGTTTCGCGCACTACCTCGGCGCCGTGCGAGGCGATTTTCACCGAGCGTTCCGCCACGTCTGCCGACTCGGCCGAATCGCGCGACACGTTGTCCATCGAGCTCACGATCTGGTTGATCGCGGAGGTCGCAGTGCTGATCTGTTGCGCCTGCTGCTCGGCCGCGTTCGCCAGCTGGCGGGCGGTGGTCTGCGTTTCCTGCGCCGAGGAGGAAACCTGCTCGGAGGTTTCGTTGATGGTGGTGACGAGTGAACGCAGCTCGTCGATGGCGTAGTTCACCGAGTCGGCGATGGCGCCGGTGATGTCCTCGGAAACGGTGGTCTTGACGGTGAGGTCACCTTCGGCGAGCGAGCCCATTTCATCCAGCAGGCGCATGATCGCCTCCTGGTTGCGCTGGTTCAGCTCACTACTCTCGGCGAAGCGGCGGCGCTGATCGCGCACCAGGCTGACCACCAGCAACAGCGCGAAGGCCACCGCACCAATTGCCGCCAGCAGGCCCCACCACACGTTCGGGAACAGCCGGCGCAACGGCAGCTTGCCGATCTGCTCGGAGAGGTCGTTGGCGCGCAACAGCACGGTCTGCGAATCCAGTGACGCCTGGTTGCCGGCGTGCTTCACGTCCGCGATGTTGCTGGCGGCGGCGACCAGTCGCGACAGCGGATCGGCCAGCTTTTCCCAGCTGGTATCCATGTCGGCGAGGATCTTGCGCGCATTGGCGTCGCCGACCGGTTTCACACCGCTGCCGCTGTTGCCCTCAAGCAACCCCTTCAACACGGTGCCGTAGAGCTGGGCGTCACGAGCGAGTCCGTCGGCCGCGGATTGGGCGGTGGAACCGCCCTGCAACACTTCCTGCACGCGGCGGATGATGCGGTCAGCCGAGAGCATCTGGCGCGAGGTGCCCAGCATCTGCTCGGAGCTGCCGTTGCGCTGCTGCAGAATGTTGACCACCTGCTCCATGCTGGAGTTGAGCAGCGGTATCTCGCGCGACAGCGTGGCGGCGCGCTGGGCCGAATCGAGCACCACGGACTTGTTGGACAGGATCTTGCCGATATCGGCGTCGAGCTGGCTCCAGGAATGACTCAACGCGGTTACCGCGCGACCGGAAGGCGTGGTGTCGTTGTTGCCGTAGGCACGCATGCCACCGGCGGTATCGCCTTTGCTCAGCCGTTGCACGGCCGAATCGATGGCGTTGCGCGTGCTTTCCAGTTCCTTGAACGAATCGACGTTGCCGTCGGCGGACTCAAGCGCGAACTTCGCAGTCTGCTGCGACAGCACCTGGATCTGCGTGGTCAGCGCGATCGCCTGCCGATCCTCGCCGTTGCGCTGGTTGAGCAGGAAAAAGTCCACCGCCGCAAAACCGATCGCCGCCAGCAGCATGACGATAAGGAGGGTGTAACCCCGTTCCCTGCTAACGCCCCCTGTAGTGCTCATGTTCACCTCACCCGTCTACGCTTCTGGCGGCGCCGCGTCGTAGCGGCGCTCAGCGGAGCTGCTGCCCCTGATTCCGGTCCCAACCGATCCCGGTCCTTCTTGTATTCGATGTGACGCGTCAGGCAGCGGCCTGTCGAAAATCCGGTGCACGCACCAGCCGGTTCATGCTGAAAACCGCCAATTGCTGCTCACCCACGCGGCCATCGACAAAACGACCCAGCCGTGGATCGTCCTCGTTCATCGCCTGAGTCCGTTGTTCCTGGTCAACCGTACGCTGGCCAAACACCTCATCCACCAGCAGCGCCACGTTGCCTCCGTTCTGGCGCACGATCAGCAGGCGCGTGCGGTCGGTATGCAGTGTGCGTTCGCCGAACAGGAAGCGGGCGAAGTCGATGACGGGTACCAGGTTGCCGCGCACGTTGGCGACGCCAAGCAGCCACGGCTGCGTGCCCGGCACCGGCGTAAGCAGCGGTACCGCCAGCAGCTCGCTGATCTCGTCAATGCCGCTGACCAGCAGACGCGAGCCCACCCGAAAGCCGATGCCGCGCCAAAGTCCCGGCGCCTCCAGCGTGTCGGGCGAAGCCGAGGCGTGCGCCAGCGACTTCCGCTCGAAATGGGCAAGTATCTCGAAAGGCGTGAGGTTGACCGCCTGGTTCATGCCGCCCCCGGCAGCAACCCGCTGATGCTGGCCAGCAGCTCTTTTTCGTTCACCGGCTTGGTGATGAAGGCCCGCGCACCCTGGCGCAGTCCCCACACGCGATCGGTTTCCATCGACTTGGTGGTGATCATCACGATCGGCACACCGGCCGTGGCCGGGTCACGGGTGAGGATGCGGGTGGCCTGGAAGCCGTTCATGCCGGGCATGATCACGTCCATGATGACCAGGTCGGGCAATTCGGCGCGTACGCGCTCAATGCCGTCCTCGGCGGTGCTCACGGCGATGACGGTATAACCGGCACGCTCCAACAGTGTGGTGAACACGCGCACATCGGTGGGCGAGTCGTCGATGATGAGAATAGTGGCCACGGAACCCCCTGAATCTCTGCGGTCAGCCAGCGGTTTGCGCTGAGCTGACGTGGCGATGGATGGCACCCAGCAGTTCGTCGCGCGTGAACGGCTTGGTCAAATACTGTTCAGCGCCCACGATGCGACCGCGGGCCTTGTCGAACAGACCATCCTTCGAGCTCAACATGATGACCGGGGTGCTGCGGAATTGCGGATTGTTCTTGATCAATGCACAGGTCTGATACCCGTCCAGCCGCGGCATCATGATGTCGACGAAGATGATTGCCGGCTTCTGGTCGGAGATCTTGGCCAGCGCCTCGAAACCATCCACCGCGGTGAGCACTTCGCAACCTTCCTTCTTGAGCAAGGTTTCCGCGGTGCGGCGGATGGTCTTGGAGTCATCGATCACCATGACCTTCAGTCCAGCGAGACCGTTAACGCTCACGTTCAAATTCACTCAAGCTCCCCCTGTGGCGCACCGAGCTCAGCATGGACCTTGATGGCAAGCAACTACTATGCCGCTGAGGTACATGCACAAATTCAGCAAAGATAAGGCCGCTCGAAAACAGGCTTTCGGGCAATGCCTCTCGCGCATTGCTGTTTACCGCCTGCTCGCCGAGACTGTCAAGCAATGATGACAGAGCGTTCCGCTCGGCGATGTCGAGTGTGACGCAAATCGGCAGCATGTGGCGGTCAGCGGCAGGCAACGCACACGACAGGGCCGGAATCGCTTGTGGCGATGGCGTGGTCTCGGCGACCATTCACGGATGACATGGCGACCGCGGGCCACTCGGTCCGCCACACCGCCACGGAGAAATACTAATGACGCTTTCGGTCGCGGTGCTGATGGATCCCATCAGCACCATCAAGGTCGCCAAGGACACCAGTTTCGCGATGCTGCTCGAGGCGCAGCGCCGCGGGCACTCGTTGCTCTACTTCGAACAGGCCAGCCTGGCCCTGCGCGACGGCGTGCCGTGGGCGCGACTGGCCACCCTGCAGGTACGCGACGACCCGCGCGACTGGTACACGCTGGGCGAGCCGCAATGGCGCGACCTGCGCGACATCAACGTCGTGCTGATGCGCAAGGACCCACCGGTGGATGCGCAGTTCATCAATGACACCCTGGTGCTCGAAGTCGCCCAGCGCGCCGGCGTCACCGTAGTGAACAAGCCGCAGGCGTTGCGCGACTGCAACGAAAAACTGTTCGCGATGGACTTCCCGCAGTGCATCGTGCCGACCCTGGTGGCGCGCGACGCCGACGAACTGCGCCGCTTCGCCGCCGAACACGGCGAGGTGGTGTTGAAGCCGCTTGACGGCATGGGCGGCCGGGGCATCTTTCGGGTCAAGGCGGGCGACAGCAACCTCAACTCGATGCTGGAAACCCTGCTCGGCGGCGATGCCCACGGCGCCGGCCGACAGCTCACCATCGCGCAGAAATACATTCCGGAGATCACCGCCGGCGACAAGCGCATCCTGGTGGTCGACGGCGAACCTGTGCCCTACGCGCTGGCGCGCATTCCGCAGGGCAACGAATTCCGCGGCAATCTCGCCGCCGGCGGACGTGGTGAAGGCGTGCCGCTGTCCGAACGCGATCGCTGGATCGTGGCGCAGGTGGCGCCGGAGCTTCGCCGGCGCGGGCTGCTGTTTGTCGGCCTGGACGTGATCGGCGATTACCTCACCGAGATCAACGTGACCTCGCCCACCTGCGTGCGGGAGCTGGACCGCCAGTTCGGCCTCAATATCGCCGGCCAGTTGTTCGATGTCATCGAGCAGCGCGTTGCCGGAACGCGCGCCGCGTGAATGCCGTCACCGTCAACGAGACGCCGAACGCGATCGGCGCCACCATGCTGTTTTCGCTGTTGCTGCACGGCGTGCTGTTGCTGGGCATCACGTTCCACTTCACCAAGCCCACGCCCGCGCTGCCGACGCTGGATGTGACGCTGGTCAACGTGGCCAACCAGAAGGCGCCGGACCACGCGGATTTTCTGGCCCAGGCCAACAACAGCGGCGGCGGCGTGAGCGATCGGGCCGCGCGGCCTTCGCAACGACAGTCCGGCGCACTATCCAAGCCCGATCCCGGTACCGCGGCCAAGGCGACGGAGGCAACCACACCGGCTCCGCGCGATGCCACGCCCACGCACATGGTCACCACCACCGGCACCAGCGCGTTCGCGGTGACCAGTGATTCGGCGCAGACCAGGGTCGTGCCGCAACCGCAGACACAGACCGCCGCCGACCTGCAACGCCAGCAGACGATGGCGCAGCTGGCCGCCGAACTGCGCGAACAGACCGAGGCGCTGGCGAAGCGGCCGAAGAAGAAATTCATCTCCGCCAGCACCCGCGAGTATGTCTACGCCAGCTACATGCGCGGGTGGTCCGACCGGGTGCAACGCGTGGGCAACCTCAACTACCCGGAGCAGGCGCGCCAGCGCAAGCTGTATGGCGACCTGGTGCTCACCGTGGGCCTGCGCCGCGACGGCAGCATCAAGACGATCGAGGTGATCAAGAGTTCGGGGCATCCGCTGCTGGATGCGTCCGCCGAACGCATCGTGCGGTTGGCGGCGCCTTTTCCGGCCCTGCCCAGGGACGCCGCCGTGGACGAGCTGTACATCACGCGCACCTGGCAGTTCCTGCCGGGTGACGTGCTGCGCAATCACTAGAACCGGCATGGCAGTCACTTCCCGTTCGCACGCTATTCGGTGCGCCGGGCTTACAATGCGCACATGAGTACGCCTGTCGCCGACATCCTCACCGGCCATTTCCTGATCGCCATGCCGAACCTGGCCGAACCGCCGTTTTCGCGCGGTGTGGCCCTGCTGTGCCAGCACGACGAGAACGGCGCGGTCGGCCTGCTGGTGAACCGCCTGTCCGAATATCGGCTGGGCGACGTGCTGGCGCAAATGAAGCTCGACTGCGCCGATATCGAAATGGCCGATTCACCGGTATTGATCGGTGGCCCCGTGCAACAGGAGCGCGGCTTCGTGCTGCATCGCGAAACCGGCCACTGGGAGTCGAGCTACCGCGTCAATACCGAGTGGTCGATCACCACCTCGCGCGACATCCTGGTGGCGATCGCCGCCGGCGAAGGCCCGCGGCAGGCGGTGATGGCGCTGGGCTACGCCGGCTGGGAAGCGGGGCAGCTGGAACAGGAGCTGATGGACAACGCCTGGCTGACCGCCGAGGCCAGCAGCCACATCCTGTTCGAGACGCCACTGGAAGACCGCTGGACCGCCGCCGCCGCCCTGGTTGGCGTGGACCCGCGCCAGCTTTCCATGTACGCAGGCCACGCATGAGTTGCGCGCTGGGTTTCGACGTCGGCAGCCGCATCATCGGCGTCGCCGTCGGCAACACGATCACCAGCAGCGCGCGCGCGGTGGCCACCGCGCAAGTGCGCGACGGCAACATCGACTGGCATGTCATCGACGCGCTGCAAAAAACCTGGCTGCCGGACACCTTCGTGGTCGGCCTGCCCTTGACGCTCGATGGCGCCGAACAGCCGGCCAGCCGCGGTGCGCGCCGGTTCGCCACGCAATTGCGCGAGCGCTACGACGTGCCCGTGGTCCTCGTCGACGAACGACACAGCTCGCAGGAAGCGGCGCGCCGCTTCGCACATGCCCGCTCCGTCGGCCTGAAACGTCGCCGGCACGCCGACGACATCGATGCCGAGGCAGCCGCTGTCATTCTGGAGCACTGGCTCCTCGAACCGCCGGTTCCGGCCATCGCCGAACCGCGCGGATCCCGCCCACCTGTCGACCCGATTCCATGAGCCCTCGCCTGCGCCACCTCACCACCCTGGAACACCTTCCCCGCATCAGCATCGAGCGCCTGCTCGATCGGGCTGAAGCCTTGCGCGACGCCTGCGCACACGGCACCCGAAAGCTGGACGTGCTGGCCGGGCGCACCGTGCTCAACCTGTTCTTCGAGCCCTCCACCCGCACCCGCACGTCGTTCGAACTGGCCGCCCGCCGGCTGGGTGCGGACGTCATCAATTTCGATCTCGGCTTTTCGTCCACCAGCAAGGGCGAGGAGTTGTACGACACGCTGCACACGCTGGAAGCCATGCATCTGGACGCGATCATCGTGCGGCACAAGGAAGCCGGCACGCCCGACGCGCTGGTGCGCCATGCGATGAGCGGCGTCTCGGTGGTCAACGCCGGCGACGGCAACCGCGCCCATCCCACCCAGGGCCTGCTCGATGTGCTCACGATCCGCCAGCACCGGCCGGATTTCGAGAACCTGGTGGTGGTGATCTGCGGCGACATCAAGCACTCGCGCGTCGCGCGCTCCGACATCCACGCACTGACCGTGCTGGGGGTGAAGGAAATCCGCCTGTGCGGCCCAGCGGGTCTGATGCCGGCGGCAGACGAATTCCCCCACTGTCGCTATTACAACGATTTCGACGCCGCGATCGAGGGCGCCGATGTCTCGATCATGCTGCGCCTGCAGAAGGAGCGCATGGCCAGCGTGGATTTGCCCGATGAGGCCGCGTACTTCAACCACTACGGGCTGGACACACGTCGCCTGGCGCGTGCCGCCAAGGGCTGCCTGGTGATGCATCCCGGGCCGCTCAACCGGGGCATCGAGATCGCCTCGGAAGTGGCCGATGGGGCGCAGTCGCGCATCCTCGAACAAGTGGGCAACGGCGTGTTCGTGCGCATGGCCGTGCTGTGCGAGGTGCTGGCCCGCTGAGAAAGCATCCGGCCGTATGTGATGGCGCGCGCCGCCGCCCCGGTGTTGCGATGCGGCACGGGTGGAAACGGGCATAATAGCCGCGCTTTCCACCTATCCATCAGGGGTTTCATCATGCGATCGACGATGCGCTTCATCGCGCTGGGTTTGGCCGGCTTCATGCTGGTGGCCTGCTCGCACAAGGACAAGAACGCACCGCTGGCTTTCGTACCCGCCGACACGCCGTATGCGGTGGCCAACCTGGCGACGCTGGACGATGACACCCGCACCGCCCTGCTGACCCAGGCCAACGCGCAGCTGCCGGCCCAACTGGCACAGCTCAATGCCATGGCCGACGACATGGCCGCCAAGGACCCGGATACCGCGCGCCTGCTGCACGCGTTCGGCGCCGAGCTGAAAGGCCAGACCGTCGAAACCTTTGCCGCACACGCCGGCATCGACGTGAAGGGCCGGGCCGCCTTTTACGGCCTGGGCCTGGCACCGGTGCTGCGGTTCGACCTCAGCGACCCGGCGATGTTCGAGGAGTTCATCGCCCGGCTCGAAACCGCCTACGGCAAGAAACTCGATGCCGCGCAGGAAGACAAGCAGGCTTATCGCCGCCACGTTTCCACCGCGTCGGGCACCGAGGTGATCCTGGCCATCGTCGGCAAGCAGGCCATCATCGCCCTGCTGCCTGACACGGCCACACCGAGCCTGTTGCGCCAGGCGCTGGGCCTGGATCGGCCGAAAAAGAGCCTGCAGGATGATGGCCGCCTGAAGACCCTGGCCAAGGCCAAGGGTTACCAGGACTGGGTGGTCGGCCAGCTGGATCTGACCCGTGCCCTGCCGCTGCTGGCCAGTGGCAACGACCCCTTGTTCGGCGCCATCGAAAAGGCCCGGGCCCAGGCCGAGTCGGCCAAGACCGGTGAGCCGGTGGCCAACCAGTTGCAGACGCCGCCCAGCTGCGCCATCGAGGCGGCGCGCATCGCCGCCCGCGTGCCGGCGCTGAGCTTTGGCTACACGCGGCTTGACCCGAAACATCAGGATGCCCGCTTCGACATCGCGCTGGCGCCTGACATCAGCGAGGCCTTTGCCAAGCTCAAGGTGGATCTGCCCGGGCTGGGCACGGCCGGCACCGCGCCGTTCGACCTCAGCATCGCGTTGCCGGTCATGTCCCTGCGCACGTTCTGGTCGGCACAGGCCGATGCGGTGGCGGCCAAGCCATTCACCTGCCCCAAGCTGACCGATCTCAACGACGAGTTCGCCAAGCTCGGCGCCGCCATGCAGCAGGCGGCCATTCCGCCATTCGGCGACATGCTCGGTTTGCGGGTGGCGCTGGACACCATGGTGGCCGCGAAAAACACCTCGTTGCCGACCATCAGCGGACGCTTTGTGCTGGGCACCTCCAACCCCGCCGGCCTGCTCGCCACCGGCCAGATGATGGTGCCGTCGCTGGCGCGGCTGAAGCTCGCCGCGGACGGCGAGCCGGTACCGTTGCCGCAGGATCTGGCGAACATGGTGGGTCAGCCGGCGTGGCTGGCCATGAATCCGCATGCGCTGGCCATCGGCATCGGTGCCGGCGAAGACGCCAAGCTCGCTGAAACCCTGAACACGCCGGTGGGCGACGCCGGGCGCATGCTGCGGATGCACCTGAACGGCGCGATGTACCTGAGCTGGCTGCAACTGATGGAGGACAAGGCCGACAGCCTGGCCGCCGCCACTGCGACCATCAGCCGCGGCGACGACTCCTCGCTGGGTGCCGACAACGATGACGCGACAACCGAGGCCGCCGCCAACGCAGCCCGTTCCAAGGCCCAGTTCGCCGTCATGAAGGCCCAGGCCGAGCGCGTCGACAGCATCGACGCGGAAATGCACGTCGACGACGATGGCATGGTGATCACCAGCCAGACCGTCCTGAAATAGCCGCTTTCCGCCGCCCGGCGCCGCCTTTGGCGCCGGTGCGGCCGGACCGGTCGACTTCCGCGCCGCAGGCTCTAAGATGAGCGCTACCTCTTAAGGAGCTCATCATGCAAAGCGGCAATCCAGCCATCAACAAGAACACCTTCCTGGACGCGGCCAGCGGCGCTCTGGTTGCCCATGACGACAGCACCATGACGATCAACGGCACGGTCAACAAGACCGGGCTGCTGCTGATCCTGGTGCTGGTCGGGGCGATGTACAGCTGGAGCCATTTCAGTGGTCCGGAAAGTGCCCCCGCGCTCTATCCGCTGATCCTCGGCGGCGCCATCGGCGGCCTGATCCTGGCCTTGGTCACCACCTTCAAGAAAACCTGGGCGCCGTTCACCGCGCCGCTGTATGCGTTGGTGGAAGGCGTCTTCATCGGCGCGCTGTCGGCGATTTTCGAAGTGCGTTTCCCCGGCATCGTGATGCAGGCCGTCGGCCTCACCTTCGGCACCATGGCGGCGCTGCTGCTGGCGTACCGCAGCGGGCTCATCCGCGCCACCGAGAAATTCAAGCTGGGCGTGGTCGCGGCCACCGGCGGCGTGCTTCTTCTCTATCTCGCCAATTTCGTGATGGGCTTCTTCGGCCACTCGATGGATTTCATCAGCGGCAGCAGCACCCTGGGCATCGGCTTCAGCATCGTGGTGGTGATCATCGCCGCACTGAACCTGGTGCTTGATTTCGACCTGATCGAAACCG
>DATJCF010000244.1:0-13409 GCA_035514935.1 Rhodanobacter sp.
GCCGCCGGCACGCTGGTGATCGTGCGCCACGGCGAGGGTTACGAACTGCTGCCGCGTGTGGCGGCCGACAAGGTGTACGAGCGCGATGCCACGGTGATCGTGCTCGATCACGGCCAGCCGACGCCGGGCGACACGCCCGACACGCCCGACGCGGACGATGCGTTCTACAGCAAGTTCGAAGTGCCCGACGACCTCATCTGGTAACGCGCCAAGCCTTTCCGTATTGCAGCAAATCGGTGGCGTATTGAGCTCGTCAGGCCTTGTCGCGCCGTTGCAATTTTATGCTGCATTGCACACAATACGCGAAAGTACGGACGTTCCCCATGAGCCTTGCCATCACGTATTCCGCGCCGCTTCGTTTCGCCCCGCTGCCACCGCGCAGCAGCGAGCGCTTCGCCCGCCGCCCCGCCAACGATGAACCGCATGGTGAACACGTCGCCACCCGCGACGGCCGCGAATTGGTACTGCGCCCGATCGAGCCGGGCGATGTGGCCGCCCTGCAACGCTGCTTCTCGCGACTGTCGCCGGAGGACATCCGGCGCCGTTTCCTGCACGCCATGTCGGAGCTTCCCGCCCTGATGGCGCAGCGCCTGTGCCAGGTCGATCCGGCGCTGGAAACCGCGTTCGTCCTGATGGACGAATCCACCACGCCGGCGGAGATGCGCGGCGTCGGCCGCATCTATGTCGACCAGTCCGCCGACAACGCGGAATTCTCGGTGCTGGTGGAGCACGACTGGAGCCGCCTGGGCCTGGGCGCGCTGCTGATGCAGCGTCTGGTGGACGATTGCCGCCGCCGCAATCTGGCCGAGATCTGGGGCTATGTACTGCTGGAAAACCGGCCCATGCTGGAACTGTGCAAGGAGCTTGGCTTCGTACGCCGTCTGCTGCCCAGCGAACCCGGCACCGCACAAATCTCCCTGGCCCTGGGCAAGCCCGCGAAGCCCCGCTGACCCGCAAGCAACGCTTCTTCAAATCCCGAATCCCGAATCCCGGCCCTAAGGCATCGCGCCGCGGCTCATCGGTGTCGGCGGCGTCGGCACGTTCACCAGTGGCGCCAGCCGCACCAGCCGCAGCGCAATCAGCAGCCCGGCCAACACCAGCGTGCCCACGAACAAGGCCACGCCGTTCCATCCGTGCGATGCGTAGAACAGCCCGCCGCTGGCGCCCGCCACGCTCGAACCCATGTAGTAGCAGAACAGATACACGGACGACGCCTGCGCCTTGGCCGCCCCGGCACGCCGCCCCACCCAGCTGCTGACGATGGAGTGGCCGCCGAAAAAGCCGAACGTCACCGCCACGATGCCCAGCATGATCAGCGGCAACGGCCGGCACGTCGTCAACGCCACCCCGGCCAGCATCAGGGCGAACGCCGTCCACAGCACCTTGCGCCGGCCCAGCTTGCCGGCCAGGTGACCCATCCATGCCGAGCTGAATGTGCCCACCAGATAGATGCCGAAGATCAGTCCCACCACTGCCTGGCTGAGGTTGTACGGCGCCGCCAGCAAGCGATAGCCGAGGTAGTTGTAGACGGTGACGAAGGCACCCAGCAGCAGGAAGCCCTCGACGAACAACCACGGCAGGCCGCGATCATGGAACATGCCGGCGAAGCGGCCAGCCACCCGCCGCCAGCGCAACGGCTGCGCCACGAAATGCCGCGAGGGCGGCAGCGCGCGCCAGAAAATCACGCCGGCCAGTACGCCGATGACGCCAACCACCATGACCCCGGCGCGCCAGCCGAAAAAATCCGCCAGCACGCCGGTGATCAACCGCCCGCCCATGCCGCCGACCGCACTGCCGCTGATGTACAGCCCCATGCCCAGGCCGATCGATTCGACGTGCATCTCCTCGCCCAGATACGTCATCGCCACCGCCGGCAATCCGCTCAGGGTCAAACCGAGCAAGGTGCGCACCACCAGCAGCGCCGTCCAGTTCGGCATCACTGCCGTCACCAGCACCAGCAGCGCCGACGACAACAGCGACGCCACCATCACCGACTTGCGCCCCCACGCGTCCGACAACGCTCCGGCGAACAACATCGCCACCGCCAGCACGCCCGTGGTCAGCGACAGTGACAGCGCGCTGCCTGCCGCGCTCACGCCGTAGTCGCGACTGAATTCCGGCATCAGCGGCTGCACGCAGTAGAGCAAGCCGAACGTGGCAAACCCGGCCGCGAAAAGCGCCAGGTTGGTGCGGCGGAACGCCGGGGTACCGTGATGGATGAAAGGCAAGACCGGCGATGCTGCCAGGGAATCCTCGACCATGGATTGCGGCGCACGCGCCATGTCACTGCCTGTTCGGTTGCGGGATCGTGAGGATAGCCCTGCCCGTACAACGACGGGTGACGGCGCACCTGCATACGGCGCCGCCGAACGCCTCCCTGCGTTCAGCGGCGACTGGCGAAGCGGCCCTCAACCGCTTCCGCTTTGCGCCCCGGCAAGCGCGGCGACGGCAGCGGCAGCCACTTGCGCGTCCTGCGTCGACTGCATGCCGGACACGCCTACCGCACCGATAACGCAACCGTCGACGATCAAGGGCAGTCCACCGTCCAGCGGCATCAGGTTGTGCATGCCGAGCAGGCGCAGACCGAGGCTGCCCGATGCCACCGCATCCTCGAAGAGCTTGCTGGGCCGACGGAAACTCACCGCCGTCTCGGCCTTGGCCTGCGCTACCGGCACGCTGCCGTGCTGCGCCTGGTCGAGCGCATGCAGCATCACCAGCTGGCTGCCGCTGCCGACGATGGCGATCACCATCGGCCAGCCATGCGCGGCGGCTTCCGCCTCCGCGGCAGCCATCACGGCGCGCGCTTGCGCGAGGGTGATCGGCGCGCCGTAGCGGAGCGTCACCGCGCTGCCTCCGCGGGCGACGTGGCCGCAAGATCCGCGCGTCCCATGGCCGGTATCCATTGCGGCTGCGCGTAGCCGGTCGGCTTGTCGCCTACACCCACTCCGCCATGCAGGCCGCCCTGCTGCGCGGGTTCGAAGAAGCTGTAGGGAAATTGCGAAGGCAAGGCGGAGACCGCGTCCAGCGCCTGCATGGCATCGTCCGGCAGGGGATGATCGAGCGCCGCGAGGTTGTCCTCGAACTGTGCCAGGTTACGCGAGCCGAGGATCACCGCGCCCAGCGCGGGCTGACGCGCCGCCCACTGGATCGCCACCTGCGCCATGCTGAGGCCGCTTTCGCGCGCCACCTGCTCGACGGCGGCGACGATGGCCCAGTTGCGCGGCGTGAACTTGTCCGCCAGCGACGGCAGCCCCATCGACTTGATCGCCTGCAGGCGGCCTTCGCCTTCGCCGTCGTGACCGGCCTCGCTGGGGCGGTACTTGCCGGACAACAGGCCCATCGCCAGGGGACTCCAGGCGGTGATGCCCATGCCCAACTCCTGCGCCAACGGCACGTATTCGCGCTCGATGTTGCGCTCGGCCAGCGAGTATTGCAGTTGCAGGTTGATCAGCGGATGCAAGTGGTGGGCGCGGGCCAGCGTCTGGATCTGCGCCGCATACCATGCCGGCACGTCGGACAACCCCGCATGGCGGATCTTGCCCGCGCGCACCAGATCATCCAGCGTCTGCAGCACTTCCTCGGCCGGGGTGATCCGATCCCAGGTATGCAGCAGATACAGATCGATGTAATCGGTGCGCAGCCGCCGCAGCGAGCCTTCCACCGCGCGCAGGATGTTCTTGCGGCCGTTGCCGCCGGCGTTCGGGTTGCCGGGTTCGGCGTTGTAGCTGAACTTGGTACTGAGCACCACGCGATCGCGGCTGCCGCTGTCGGCGATGAACTGGCCGAGCAGGCGCTCACTGCTGCCTTCGGTGTAGAGGTCGGCCGTGTCGATGAAGTTGCCACCGGCAGCCAGGTAGCGATCGAACATCGCGCGAGCGGTGTCCTCGGCCGCGCCCCATCCCCACTCCTCGCCGAAGGTCATGGTGCCGAGCGCAAGCCGGCTGACGCGCAGGCCGGAGCGGCCGAGTGTGTAGTACTGATCGAGCGACATGGCAGGACTCCTTGATGGGGGCAGCGCAAAGTCTGCGCCTTGCCATTACGAGGAAAAATACCGATTCTCTGCATGCTTCTTGAAGCTCGACTAATCAATGATCAACGATCACAGCCCCGCCCTGCGCGCGTTCCACGCCATCGCCACGCTAGGCAGCTTTACCCGCGCCGCGGCCGGATTGGAAGTGACGCCCTCGGCGCTGAGCCAGACCATGCGCCAGTTGGAGCAACGCCTCGGCGTGCGCCTGCTGCAGCGGAGCACGCGCAAGGTGGGCCTGACCGAGGCGGGGCGCCTGTTCCTGGAACGGATCGCGCCCGCGCTGGCCGATATCGATGGCGCCGTGGAAGCCTTGCGCCAGCACGGCAGCCGCCCTGCCGGCACCTTGCGCATCACCGCGTCGCAGAGCCTGCTCGAACAATTGATCGCTCCCTTGAGCACGGATTTCCTGCGCACCTATCCCGAGGTGACCCTGGACCTTATCGCCGACAGCAGCCTCACCGACCTGGTGGCCGATGGCGTGGACGCCGGCATCCGCCTGGGCGAACGGCTGGCGCGCGACGTGGTAGCCGTTCCGCTGGGCGGCCCCTTGCGCACCGTGGTGGCCGGCGCGCCCGCGTACTTCGCACAATATGGCCGGCCGAGACATCCGCGCGATCTTCAGCAGCATGCCTGCGCACGCTTTCGCTACAGCGGCAGCGGCGCGATCTATCGCTGGGAGTTCGCCCACCGGAGCGGTGCCCAGCGCGGCCGCTGGTTTGAACTCGATGTCACGGGGCCGTTGATCACGAACGATCCTGCCCTGCAGATCCGCGTGGCGCTGGACGGCTTGTTGCTGGTACACGCGCTGGAACCGATGGTGCGCGAGTATGTCGCCTCCGGGCGGTTGCAGACCGTTCTGGATCCCTGGCTGCCGCCCTTCGACGGCTTCTACCTGTATTACCCGAGCCGGCTGCAGGTGCCGCCGAAACTGCGTGTGTTCATCGACTTCCTGCGCGAACGGCTGGAGCCTTCGGCGTGAGCAAACGCGACCACAAGCATCAGCGCAAACGCGATACCACCTCGCGATAGCGCGCAGCGATGCGGTCCTGGTCGCGATGCACGAAATCGCGCACCTGCCAGCGGCCACCTGTCATTACGTGGCGCACCAGCGGTGTATTGCCGGCGAACAGGAAGCTGTCCAGCGCTGAACGTGCATCGCGTGCCGCCAACAAGGGCGAGCTTTCATCCAGCACGATCAGGTCGGCCCGCGCGCCGTCACGCAGTTCGCCGGTCGGCAGGCCCGACGCCTGTGCCCCACCACGCAACGCCGCGCGCCACAGGGTCTCGCCCACGCTGTCGCCTTCGTGGCGGGCGGCGATATTGCGATGACGGGTGACCAACCGCTGGCCGTATTCCAGCCAGCGCAACTCCTCCACCGGCGAAATCGAGATATGCGAATCCGAACCGATGCCCAGCGTGCCGCCCGCATCCTGGTACGCAGCCAGCGGAAACAGGCCATCGCCCAGGTTGGCCTCGGTGGTGGGACACAACCCGGCCACCGCGCCACTGCGGGCGAGCTGTGAGGTCTCCGCTGCGGTGAGGTGCGTGGCATGCACCAGGCACCAGCGTGCGTCGACGTCCGCATGTCCGAACAGCCATTCCACCGGCCGTGCACCGCGCAGGGCCAGGCAATCCTGCACCTCGCCGATCTGTTCGGCGATGTGGATGTGGATCGGCGCCGCTTTCGCAGCGTCGCTGGCCAGCACCTCGCGCATGGCGTGTTCCGGCACCGCGCGCAGCGAATGCAGGGCGATGCCGACGCGCAGGTCGTCACTCTGGTGCCGGCGCAGCGTTTCCAGCAACTGCAGATAGCTGTCTACGGTGTGGCCGAAGCGGCGTTGGCGCGCGGCCAGCGCACGACCGTCGAAACCGCCGCTCATGTACAGCACCGGCAACAGGGTCAGCGCGATGCCTGCTTCGCGGGCGGCTTCGATCAGCGCCAGCGACATGATCTCGGGCTGCGCGTAGGGCGTGCCGTCGGGCTGGTGGTGCAGGTAGTGGAACTCGCAGACCTGGGTGTAGCCGGCTTTGAGCATCTCGACGTAGAGCTGGGCGGCAATGGCCTGCAACGCGTCCGGGCCGATCGCCGCGGCGCAGGCGTACATCGTTTCGCGCCAGCTCCAGAAACTGTCGTCGGCGCGACCACGCCGCTCGGCCAAGCCTGCCATCGCGCGCTGGAAGGCATGCGAGTGCAGGTTGGGCATGCCGGGCAGCACCCAGTCACCCAGGGGTTCACCGGTCGCGTCCGCGGCGCGCGCCACGCATCCGCCGTCGACCCCGAACGTGGCCGCGTGCCGCCAGCCGTCGGCCCGCCACAAGTGGCCGGCCCGATAGGAACCATGGTGATCAGTCATCGGTGGACTCCACTGGCATCGCCGGCAGTGTAGCGGCGTCGTCCCCTCTTCACCCGGACTTGGGATGCGCTGTGCATAATCGCGGCATGGCCAAGAAACCCAATGAAAACGCGCCAAAACTGACCCTGCGCCAGGCCGTGCTGGACGACGTGCCGCAGCTGGCCGACCTCACCGCCCGCGTCTATTCCGACGAGTGGGGTCATTCGCGCGAGATGCTGCGTTCCCAGCAGACGCACTTTCCCGAAGGCCAGTTCGTGGTCGAGTACGAGGGCAAGGTGGTGGGTTACTGCGCCACCTTTCGCATCGACGAGACCACCGCGCTGGCACCGCATACGTGGATGCAGATCACCGGCGGCGGCATGGCTTCGCGGCACAAGCCCGATGGCGACTGGCTGTACGGCATGGAAGTGGTGGTGCATCCGGATTACCGCGGCATGCGCATCGGCCAGCGGCTGTATCACGCACGCAAGCGGCTGTGCACCGACCTGAAGCTGCGCGGCATCGTGTTCGGCGGGCGCATCCCGGGGCTGGCGAAATACATCGCCCGCTACGGCAGCGCCGAAGCGTATGTGCAGGCGGTGCTGGATGGACAGCGGCGCGACCCCACGCTCAGTTTCCAGCTGTCCAACGGTTTCGAGATGATCGGGTTGTTGCGCGCCTACGTACCGTCCGACCATGAATCGCTGGGTTTTGCCGTGCACCTGGTGTGGCGCAATCCGCGCTTGCTGAATCAGCCGGATGTGCCTTCGATCCCGTCGACCCAGCACCTGCCCGATTCCGTGCGGGTGGCATCGGTGCAGTACCTGCAGCGGCGCATTGCCTCGTTCGAGGAATTCGCCACCCAGGTCGAGTATTTCACCGACATCGCCGCCGATTACAACGCCGACTTCGTCACCTTCCCCGAGCTGATCACGCTGCAGTTGCTGTCGATCGAGAATACCGAGCTGTCGCCGGTGGAGTCGATCCGCAAGCTGAGTCATTACACGCCGCAGGTGAAGGAGCTGTTCAGCCGTCTGGCCGTCCATTACAACATCAACATCGTCGCCGGCACGCACCCCACCGAACAGGCCAATGGCGACATCCACAACGTCTGCTACATCTGCCTGCGCGATGGCTCGATCCACGAGCGCGAAAAGCTGCATCCCACGCCCAGCGAGCGCAACGTATGGAACATCATCGGCGGCGAAAGCGCCGCCACCGTGCTGACCGACTGCGGGCCGATCGGGGTGATGATCTGCTACGACGCGGAGTTTCCGGAGGTGGCTCGGCACCTGACCGACCAGGGTGCGCTGATCCTGTTCGTGCCGTTCTGCACCGACGTGCGCGAGGGCTACCTGCGCGTGCGGTACTGCGCGCAGGCGCGGGCGATCGAGAACCAGTGCTACGTGGTGATGTCGGGCAACGTGGGCAACCTGCCCGGCGTCAACAACTTCGACATCCAGTACGGCCAGAGCTGCATCCTGACGCCCAGCGATTTTGGTTTCGCCCGCGACGGCGTGGCGGCCGATTCGACGCCGAACATCGAAACCGTGCTGTTTGCCGACCTGCGCCTGGAAGGCCTGGCCCGTGCGCGCAACGCGGGCGCGGTGACCAACCTCAAGGACCGTCGCTTCGACCTGTACGAAACCCGCTGGCGCACACTTCCCGGCGCGACCTGATCGAACACATGCACCTCCACGTCGCCGGCCACACCGGCCTGCGATAATCACGCGATGGACGACTCTTCCGAACCCGTGGCCACCTCGTCGAATCCACGCCTGCAGGCGCTGCTTGGCCACGAGTTCTTCGCGCCGCATCAGTGGAAGCGGCGACTGGTGCTGTGGGTGGGTGCGGTGCTGGTGGCGCTGGCGGCAATCCTGTTCGCCAAGGCCAGCGTGTGGTCATACCACCTGTTCCTGCACATCCTCGCGTTCGGCGTGTGGGTTCCGCTGATCCTCACCCCGCTGGTGTTCGGGCTGCTGGCGTGGGTGACCGAAGGGCGGCTGCGTGCGACGCGCGGCAGCGGCATTCCGCAGGTCATCGGCACGCTGCACATCGAGGACGAGGGCTTTCGCTCACGCATGCTGTCGCTGCCGATCGCGGTTGGCAAGATGGTGCTGACGCTGATCTCGCTGGCGGCTGGCGCCTCGATCGGCCGCGAGGGGCCGACCGTGCATGTGGGCGCCGCGTTGTTCTACTCGATCGGTCGCCGCTTCGGCTTCACCGACCCCAAGGCGGCCTCGCGATTCATCCTCGCCGGTGGCGCGGCCGGCATCGCGGCCGCGTTCAACACGCCGCTGGCCGGCGTGGTGTTCGCGATCGAGGAACTGGCCGGCACCTTCGAGCATCGCTTCAGCGGCTTGTTGCTGACCGCCGTGATCATCGGCGGCGTGGTGTCGCTCGGCATCATGGGCAATTACTCGTACTTCGGCGAGGTCGAGGTCAGTCTCCCGCTGGGTCGCGCCTGGCTCGCCGTGCTGCTTACCGGCGTCATCTGCGGCCTGCTTGGCGGCCTGTTCGCACGCCTGATCCTGCTCAGTCGACGCGGACCGCTGGCTTATGTCGGACGCCTGCGCTCGCGCTGGCCGGTCATGTTTGCAGTGGCTTGCGGCCTGGCGCTCGCGCTGCTCGGCTTGTGCTCGCACAACGCCATCTATGGCACTGGTTACGACCAGGCTCGCGCCATCGTGCAGGACGCCGTCAACACGCCGGGGCAAACCTTCGGCATCGCCAAGTTGCTGGCCAACGTGGTGTCGTACTGGGCCGGCATCCCGGGCGGCATCTTCTCGCCGGCACTGGCGGTCGGCGCAGGCCTGGGCCAGAACATCACCCAGCTCCTGCCGGACGCGCCCGCCGCCGCGGTGGTGTTGCTGGGCATGAGCGCGTACCTGGCCGGCGTCACCGGCTCGCCGCTGACCTCGGCGGTGATCGCCATGGAACTTTGCGACAACCAGGACATGGTGATACCGATCATGGCCGCCTGCCTGCTGGCGCGCGCGGCCGCATCGTTGTTCTGCCCCACCCCGGTCTATCGCGATTTCGCCGAGCGCATGGTGCAGGATTACGAACAACGCCACGCATCGCGCCGGCATGCCGGCGAAAGCGACGACGATACCGATGACGCCAGCAGCGAATCGCCGCCGATGGGGCGTACCAGCGCCTTCGAGGAACCGGCCGCACGCGGCGAAAGCGCGGCTCGCCGCCAACCCTGAGCCAGCCACGGGAGTCCACGCACCATGAGCGAATCACGCTGGGATCGGTTGCTGTTGAATGTCACGTTGGCCACGTTTGCGGGCGACGCGCCGTATGGACTGATCGAGCACGGCGCCATTGCGGTACACCACGGCCGCATCGCCTGGCTGGGTCGCATGGAGGCATTGCCCGACGCGCCCGGTGCCTTGGCGATGACCGTGGAATCGCTGGACGGCGCATTGGTGACGCCGGGCCTGATCGACTGCCACACCCATCTGGTGTTCGGCGGTGATCGCGCCCATGAATTCGACCTGCGCCTCAACGGCGCCAGCTACGAGGAGATCGCCCGCGCCGGCGGCGGCATCGTCGCCAGCGTCGAGGCCACCCGCGCGGCCAGCGAGGAGCAACTGTTCGCCCAGTCGCTGCCGCGGGCCCAGGCGCTGCGGGCCGATGGCGTCACCACGCTGGAGATCAAGTCCGGTTACGGGCTGGATCTGGACAGCGAACGCCGCATGCTGCGCGTGGCCCGGCGTATCGGCCGCGAACTGGGCATCAGCGTGCGCACCAGTTTCCTGGGCCTGCATGCGCTGCCGCCGGAATACCGCGACCGGCGCGACGCCTACGTCAGCCTGGTCCGCGACACCATGCTGCCGGCGCTGGCCGCCGAAGGCCTGGTCGATGCGGTGGATGCCTTCTGCGAGGGCATCGGTTTCAGTCGCGAGGAAACCCGTCGCGTGTTCGAGCGTGCGAAGCAGCTTGGCCTGCCGGTGAAGCTGCACGCCGAGCAGTTGTCCGACCAGGACGGCGCGGCACTGGTGGCCGAATACGGCGGGCTTTCCGCCGACCATCTGGAACACCTCGGCGAAGCCGGCATCCGGGCGATGGCCGCCGCCGGCACGGTGGCCGTGCTGTTGCCAGGCGCGTTCTACGCGTTGCGCGAAACGAAACAGCCGCCGATCGACCTGCTGCGCCAGCACGGCGTGCCGATGGCGATCGCCACCGACTGCAACCCGGGCACCTCGCCACTGCTGTCGCTGCGGCTGGCCGCGGGCATGGCCTGCACCTTGTTCCGGCTGACGCCGGAGGAAGCGTTGCGCGGCGTCACCGTCAACGCGGCGCGCGCGCTGGGCCTGCATGATCGCGGCACGCTGGCGCCGGGCCAGCGCGCCGACCTGGTGATATGGCACGTGAAGCAGCCGGCAGCGCTGTGCTACTGGATCGGCGGCGCACTGGTGCGGACCGTCCTTGTGGGCGGTGAATCAGTGGCGTGACAGGCGGCTCATGCGCGCAGCCAGTGCCTTGAGAAAAGCCGCCGGCAACTCCGCACGCACCGGCACCCGCCACCAGTGCGGCTGGGCGAACGCACGGCACTTGACCGCATCCTTGTCGGTCATCAATACCGGCAGGCCATCGGCAAAATCCAGCTCCGCCGCCGCGAAGGCATGGTGATCGGCGAACGGGTGCGGGATCACCTCGATACCCGCCGCCCGCAGGCTGTCGAAGAAACGCTCCGGGTGACCGATCGCCGCCACCGCATGCACCCGCTGGCCGCCGAAGTCGCGCAGCGGTTGCTTGCGCGCATCGGTCAACGACATCGCCACCTGGCCGCGCAGCCCCATGGGGTATTCATCCGCCGCCGGCGTGCCGCCGTTGCATACCCGAAAATTCAATCGCTCCCAACGCTGCATCGGTTCGCGCAGCGGGCCGGCAGGCAACAGCCGCTCGTTGCCGAAGCGGCGGGTGCCGTCCACCACACCGATCTCCACGTCGCGCGCCAGGGCGTAGTGCTGCAGGCCATCGTCGGCGACCAGCACATTGCAACCGGCGTCGAGCAGCAACTGCGCGGCGGCAGGACGATCGCGCCCCACGGCCACCGGTACGCCGCTGGCGTGGATCAGGCAGGGCTCGTCACCCACCTGCGCCGGATCGGGTTTGTCGCCCAGCAAGATCGGTTCGCGCTGGCTGCCGCCATAGCCGCGGCTTACCACGCCCGGCCGATAACCCTGCGTGCGCAGCGCCTCGACCACCGCGATCGTCAGCGGCGTCTTGCCGGTGCCGCCCACGCTGATGTTGCCGATCACGATGACGGGCGCGTCCAGTTGCACGCGACGCAACCAACCCAGATGGTAGAGCGCCCGGCGCAGATGGATGATTGCGCTGTAAAGCGCCGCCAGCGGCCGCGTCCACCGGGGGGGGCGGCCATCGCCGTACCAAGCCGCTTCAAGCGTGTCGACCAGCGCCATGACGGACCCTCAGTCGCTGCCCTGGGCAGCAGCCTGCTCGCTGAACTGCATCCGGTGCAGTGCCGCGTAGTGACCACCCAGTGCGATCAATTCCGGATGCGTGCCGCGCTCCACGATGCAGCCCTGGTCCATCACCGCGATCTGGTCGGCATCCTCCACCGTGGACAGGCGATGGGCGATCACCAGCGTGGTGCGGTCGCGCATCAGTCGTTGCAATGCCTGCTGGATCAGCCGCTCCGATTCGGTATCCAGCGCACTGGTCGCTTCGTCCAGCACCAGGATCGGCGCATTCTTGAGGATGGCCCGCGCAATCGCGATGCGCTGGCGCTGGCCGCCGGAAAGCATGTTGCCGCTCTGGCCGATGCGGGTATGGATGCCCTCGGGCATGCGCGCGATGAATTCCATCGCATTGGCCGCCTCGGCCGCGGCGATGATTTCCCCCTCGCTCGCGCCGGCCAGTTCGCCGTAGGCGATGTTGTTGGCCACGGTGTCGTCAAACAGCACCACCGACTGGCCGACCCAGGCGATCTGCCGACGCAGCGAGACCAGCGTGTACTCGCGGTAGTCCTCGCCATCGAGCACGATGCGTCCGGCGCTGGGCTCATAGAAGCGCGGCAACATGCTGACCAGACTGCTCTTGCCGCTGCCCGAGCGGCCCACCAGTGCCGTCACGCTACCCGGTGCGCAATGAAGATCCACGCCGCGCAGCGCCTCGAACCCGTTGCGCGGATAGACCAGCCGCACCGCCTCGAAACGCAGCTCGCCCTGCGTGCGCGACAGTTCGCGGACGCCCTGATCCACTTCCGGCGGCAGGTCGATCACCTGAAAGATGTCATCGGCTGCGGACAAGCCGCGCTGGATGTTCGCCTGCACGCCGGTGAGACGCTTCAGCGAGGGCAGCATCGTGCCCATCGCGGTGAGCACGGCGAAAAACACGCCCGGCGACATGGCGTTGAGCACCTGCGGCCGCGTGCCCAGGTAGACCAGCGCCGCCAGCGCGATGGCCGCGACCAGTTGCACGGTGGAACTGGATGCCGCATTGGTGGCGGCGATCTTCAGATTGAGTCGGCGGGTATGGCGAGTAATGTCATCGAACCGCTGCGCCTCGTGCTGCTGGCCGCCATAGATCCGCACCTCGCGGTGCGCACCCACCGATTCCTCCACCGTGCCCGTGACCGAACCCATGGTGCCCTGGATGCGGCGGCTGATCTGGCGGTAGCGGCGGCTCACCACGGTGGCCACCAGAGCGATCGCCGGCACCATCACCAGCAGCGAAAGCGTGAGGTAGGGGCTGTAGAAAAGCATCACGCCCAGCATCGCGATCACGGTGAAACCGTCGGTGATGGCGATCTTCGCGGCACTGCTGGAAGCCGCGGCCACCTGCTCGCTGGTATAGGTGACGCGCGACACCTGCTGCCCCGACGGCTCGTTGCCGAAATACGGTGCCGGCAGCCTCAAGTAGGCCTCGAAGACATCGTGCTGCATCGCCTGCACCACGTGGCGGCCGATGTAGGAAACGCCGTAGTCGCTGACGAACGTGCCGAACGAACGCACCAGGAAGATCCCGATGATCCAGATCGGCATCCAGAAGATCAGGTACGGATCCTTGCG
>DATJCF010000245.1:0-1940 GCA_035514935.1 Rhodanobacter sp.
CATCGGCGTGCTGAGCCTGCCGTTCCACGTGATGTTTGCCGTCACCGGCGCGGTGCTGTGCCTGCTGCTGGTGGCGATGCTGGCGCTGAATCCGCTGATCTACGAAGGCAAGCTGATGGCGGCCTCGGCGGCGGCGATGAACACCGCACCGACGGTTGCCAAGGCAGGTGCGGCGGCACCGCTGGCGCCACTGGCCGCGTGGCATGCGCGCTCGATCGCGGTGGCCCGCGAGCATGGCGATGCCGCGTTCCAGCCGGGCTATCTCAAGCTGGCCCATGCCGGTGACGCGCACGCCGTGGTCGAGATCACCGGCAGCTCACCGCGTGCGCTGGGCGGTGGCTCGGTGGCGCTGGATGCGGTCAGTGGCGCGGTGCTGGCCACCCAGCTACCGGGTTCGCGCGATGCCAACCACGCCACCCTGGCCGCGGCGTATGCACTGCATTTCGCCGATTACGGCGGCGCCGCCGTGCGCTGGCTGTACTTCCTGCTGGGGCTGGGTGGGGCGTTCCTGTTCTATTCCGGCAACCTGTTGTGGATCGAATCGCGTCGCAGGCGCCGGCAGGCGGAACAGGGCCGCGCGCAACGGGGCATGGCACGCGCCACGGTGGGCATCTGCATCGGTGTTTGCGTGGCGATTTCCGCCGCGTTCGTGGCAGCGCAGCTCCTGCCCATGCGGGGTTGGGACGTGGCAGCCGGCCAGCGCTGGGTCTGTTTTGTCAGCTGGGCCATGTGTGCGTTGTGGGCCGCGCGACGGGCGCCCGTGAAGGCGGCGCGCGAGCTGCTGTGGCTGGCAGCCATCGTTACCGCACTGGTGCCGGTGGCTCATGGCATCACCACCGGCTGGTGGCTGTGGCGCAGCGCGGTGGCGGGGCATGGCGCACTGTTCGCCGTCGATGCGGGTGCGCTGGCGATGGCGCTCGCCTTTGCCTCGCTGGCCCGTGCCGCGGCGCGACGGGCGCGTCGCGATCAACCGAACAGCGTGTGGGCCAGCACGGCGGCCTGAGCCGTCGCTACTGCCGGTACGGCGTCAGCAGCGCGGGATCGTCGAACACGCCACACGGCAGCAAATAGCGTGGGTCTCGCCCCGCCGCCAGCAATTCGCGGATGCGGGTGGCCGAGATTTCCAGTGGCGTCACCGTCAGCTCGATGACCTTGCCCGCCGGCTGATCGCACAATGCGTCCGCCGTGGTGACGCGACGACCGGTCACCGCCTCTTCCAGCTCGGGCGGCAGGATCGATGAAACGCCGGGCCGGCTCAGCACGCCGATGTGCGCAACCTCGAACAATTTGCGCCAGCGATCCCAGCTGGCGAGGTTGGCGAACGCATCAGCGCCGATCAGCAGCACCAGCGGTCGCGCGCCCTGCTCGGTGCGCAGGCCGCTCAAGGTATCGACGGTAAACGAGGGACCCTCGCGATCCAGCTCGCGCGTATCCAGGTTCAGTCGCGACTGGCCTTGCAGCGCGGCACGCAGGATCGCCACCCGCTGCGCGGCACTGGCGATCGGTGGCTGCCGATGCGGCGGAATACTGGCGGGCAGCAGGCGCACCTCGGCATCCAGCAACTCGGCCGCTTCCCACGCCACGCTGAGGTGGCCCAGATGCACGGGGTCGAAGGTGCCGCCGAAGAGCGCGAGGGGTTTCACGCTGAGGCTATGCCAGCGCCCGCGCGGCGCGCGGCTCGGCGATGGCGGCGATGAGGCGTTCGGCTTCCTGCCACGGATTGCCGGCTTCGCGGCCCTTCACCATGCGGTCGATGCGCGAGGCGCGCGCCAGGCATTGCAGCCAGTGGTCGCGCGGAGCGCGGCGCAAGGCCTGGCGGAACAGTTGTTCGCGCGCCTGCCACAACCGTTCGGCCTTGGCCTGCGCCGCGAAGTTCTGTGCGTTGGCCAGCCGCAGTGCCAACTGCAACTGATTCACCAGCCAGCCCATCAGCGCCAGCA
>DATJCF010000246.1:0-27497 GCA_035514935.1 Rhodanobacter sp.
CCAGGTGATGGTCATGCTTATTCCTTGCTGATGCCGCCGAATTGATTGGCGAACGAATAGTAGGGCATGGCCAATTGCGAGCTGACCAGGCTCAGGTGCGGCCCGCCGCCATGACCGGCAGCGGCGCCGATGAAGTCGCCGCCGCCGGTCATGGCGGCCTCGCGCCGCTCGGCGGCAGTGGGGTGAACCACGATCATGGGCAGGTCGGTGACGGTCCGATGGGTCGCGGCGGCGGCGGGTGCCGACGGGACGTCGACGTTGTAGGTGACCGCGCCCAGCGTGGCGAAGGTGAACAGGGCGGCGGCGATGCTGGCGATGAGGTTTTGCGATTTCATGGCGTGCTCCTCAGTGAACTCGTTGACCGGTGTTGTAGTGAACTATAACACTGTGTTTTGAGCCGTCAATGGGCGGAGCCTGAAATCGGGGTATGACTGATGGCAGGGGGCGGAGTGCTGTGAGGACGACCTTTCAGCCACGCAAAAGGCCAGCCTGTGAGGCTGGCCTTTGCTTGGCGGTTCCGGTGTGCGGCCGCTTTGGAGGACGACGTGCCGCGACCGGTGGTTATCGACGCGCGGACCGCTGCCGCCTGTGCCGTGTGGCGCCTCAGGCGGCCTCGGCCACCAGCGTGTGGATCGCGTCCTGCGCCGATTTCAGCGCTGCCGACTTCTGTTCGTCGCCAACCGCCACGCCTTCGGCCCGCACGATTTCGATGTCGCTGACACCGATGAAGGCGAATACGGCGCGCAGGTAGGGTTCCTGGAAATCCACGGCCGCGCGCCCGCTCTCCTTCCCGTAGAAGCCGCCGCGGCTGGAGGCGACGATCACCCGCTTGCCGCCGGCCAGGCCCTCGGGGCCGTTCGCGCCGTAGCGGAAGGTCTTGCCGGCGACCAGCACGCGGTCAAGCCATGCCTTGAGCTGGCTGGGAATGCCGAAGTTGTACATCGGCGCACCAATCACCACCACGTCGGCGGCGAGAAATTCCTCCAGCATCGCGTTCCCGGCCACGGCAGCGGGATCATTGGCGTCGGCGACCGGCGACCAGTGCGTCAGCGGTTGCGCCGCGAGGTCGCGATAGCTGACGGTGGCGTCGGGCGTGCCGTGCTTCAGCTCCGCTACGATGTCGGCGGTGAGCTGGCGCGACACCGAGTAGCTACCGAGGGCGCTGGAATCGATATGGACGATTTTCATGGCTGGGTTTCCTGTTTGGGCCGGAAGACCGGCGACGAAATCAGGATATATTTGAAACAATGCGGCGATAAGTCGGCAGCTATCGGACTTATCGTTCTAAATGGGAAACAACCATGACGGTATTGACGGGTGCACTGCAGGACCTCAACGACCTGTACTTCTTTGCGGCCGTGGTCGAACACGGTGGTTTTTCCGCCGCCGGACGGGCGCTGGGCGTGCCGAAATCCCGCCTCAGCAAGCGCGTGGCCCAGCTCGAGGAACGGCTGGGCGTGCGCCTGCTGCAGCGGACCACGCGGCGCTTCATGGTCACCGAGGTGGGTGAGCGCTTCTACGCTCATTGCCGCGCCGTGCTGGAAGAAGCGCAGGCCGCGCAGGATGCCGTGGACGAGTTGCGCGCGGAGCCGCGCGGCGTGGTGCGGCTGAGCTGCCCGATATCGCTGACGCAGACGGTGCTGGCATATCTGCTGCCGGATTTCCTGGCGCTGTATCCGAAAATGCAGGTACGGCTGTTGTCCAGCGATCGCCGCGTCGACGTGATCGGCGAGGGTTACGACCTGGCCATCCGTGTGCGCACCAAGCTGGATACCGACGCCAACCTGGTCATGCGCAGTTTCGGCTTGGCGCAGACCAAGCTGGTGGCCAGCCCCGCGCTGCTCGATGCGCAGGGGCGCCCATCACAACCCGATGAGCTGGCCCGCTTGCCGGCGCTGTCGATGCGCGAGCACGAGGGCGCGCAGGTGTGGGAGCTGATCGGTGCCGATGGCAAGCAGTCCGCCGTTGAAGTGCAGGCGCGGCTGATCACCGGCGATTTTGCCGTACTGCTGGAGGCTGCCCGCCGCGGCATGGGCGTGGCGTTGTTGCCGGAGTCCGTCTGCGCGCCGGCCATCAGCAGCGGTGAGCTGGAAGTGGTGCTGCCGGACTGGAGCGTTCCCGGCGGCACCATGCACTTTGTCTATCCCAGCCGGCGCGGCATGCTGCCGGGCGTGCGCGCGCTGGTGGATTTCCTGGCCGAGCGACTGCCGGCCACCACCTCGCTGAGGCACGAGCAATGCAAGAAGCGTCCGCTGGATGACGTGCCTGCCAGCCGCTGATCACGCCAATGCGCAAGGCAGCGTCGATATAATGTCCCATTCCCGATTCAGGCATCCAGACGGCCAAATCATCATGATCGAAACCAAGCTTCCGAAAGTCGGTACCACCATCTTTACCGTGATGAGCCAGTTGGCACTGGAACACAAGGCGGTGAACCTGGGGCAGGGCTTTCCGGATTTCGAACCACCGCAGCCGCTGCGCGATGCGCTTGCGCGCGCCATGGATGAAGGCCGCAACCAGTACGCGCCGATGCACGGCACCGCCGGCCTGCGCGAACAGATCGCGTTGAAGACCGGGCGTCTGTATGGCCGCAAGGTCGACGTCGACCGCGAGATCACGGTGACCTCCGGCGCCACCGAAGCCCTGTTCGCGGCGATGGCGGCGGTGGTTCGCGCGGGCGACGAGGTGATCGTGTTCGACCCGGCCTACGACAGCTACGAGCCGGCAATCGACCTGCAGGGCGCCCGCGCGGTGCATATCCCGCTGACCCTGCCGGCGTTCTCGATCGACTGGCAGCGCGTGCGTGACGCGATCACGCCGAAGACCCGCATGATCCTGGTCAACAGCCCGCACAACCCGTCGGGTGCCGTGCTGTCGGCGGGCGACCTCGACGAGCTGGCGGCGATCGTGCGCGATACCTCCATCGTGGTGCTGTCCGACGAGGTCTACGAGCACATCGTGTACGACGGTGCGCAGCACCAAAGCGTGCTGCGGCATCCGGAGCTGGCCGAGCGCAGCTTCGTGATCTCCTCGTTCGGCAAGACCTACCACTGCACGGGCTGGAAGGTCGGTTACGCGATCGCGCCACCGGCGTTGTCGGCCGAGTTCCGCAAGGTGCACCAGTACCTCACGTTCTGCACGTTCCATCCGGCGCAAGTGGCGTTTGCCGAGTTCATGGCCAGCACTCCCGAGCATTACCTGGAGTTGCCGGCGTTCTATCAGGCCAAGCGCGATCACTTCCGTGCACTGCTGGCGCCGTCGCGTTTCAAGCTGCTGGATGTACCGGGCGGTTATTTCCAGCTGGTCGATTATTCGGCGATCCGCGATGAGGACGATGTGGCCTTCAGTCGCTGGCTGGTGGAGCAGGGCGGCGTGGCCGCGATTCCGCTGACGCCGTTCTACGAGACCGCGCCCGGCACGCGACTGCTGCGGCTGTGTTTCGCCAAGAGCGACGCCACCATGGAGGCAGGCGCCGAGCGCCTGTGCCGGCTGTGAGCATGCAGCCGTTGAAAGTCTCGCTGGTGCAGGGCGCCACCCGCTGGCACGACGCGCCGGCCAACCGCGACTACTACGGCGCGCTGGTGCGCCAGGCCAAGGGCAGCGACCTCATCGTGCTGCCGGAAACCTTCCTGTCCGGCTTCAGCAACGGCACCCGCGCCAGCGCGGAAACCATGCAGGGCGAAGGCCTGGCCTGGCTGCGTGCGCTGGCGGCCGAGGTGGGCGCGGTGATCTGCGGCAGCCTGGCGATCCTGGAAGATGGCGTGGTCTACAACCGCCTGCTGTGGATGCAGCCCGACGGCAGCTTCCAGCAATACGACAAGCGCCACCTGTTCCGCATGGCCGGCGAACACACCCGCTACGGCGGCGGCAATGCGCGGCTGATCGTGATGCTGAAGGGCTGGCGCATCCTGCCGCAGGTTTGCTACGACCTGCGCTTTCCGGTGTGGCTGCGCAATCGCCGGCTGGCCGATGCAGCGGGCGGCATGGATTACGACCTGGCGCTGTTCGTCGCCAACTGGCCCGCGCCGCGGCGCCACCCGTGGCGCACGCTGTTGCGTGCGAGGGCAATCGAAAACCTCAGCTACGTGGTCGGCGTGAATCGCGTCGGTGTGGATGGCAACGAGTTGCCGTATGCCGGCGACAGCGTCGCTGTCGACCCGGTGGGCGAGGCGTTGATCGAGCTGGGCGCGCAGGAACAGGTGACGACCGTAACGCTGGATCCTGCGGTGCTGCTGGCGCATCGCGAGCGCTTCCCGGCGTGGATGGATGCGGACGCGTTTTCGCTTGACCTCGACTGATCCCGGGTTCCCGCACGGGGGATAGACCCCTGTAGGAGCGGCTTCAGCCGCGACCCTGGCCTTGCCGTTACCCGGGTCGCGACTGAAGTCGCTCCTACAGGACACTCCTGCAGGAGTGCGCTCAGAGTATCGCCAGCACCGTCTCGGGCGGGCGGCCGATGGCGGCCTTGCCGTTGGCGACGACGATCGGGCGCTCGATCAGTTTCGGGTGCGCCACCATCGCTGCGATCAGGGTGGATTCGTCGAGCGATTCGTCCGCCAGCCCCAGCGTCTGGTATTCCGCCTCACCCGTGCGCAACAGCACACGGGCGGCCATCCCCAACTGCTTCAACAACACGGCCAGCTCGGCCGCGGTGGGCGGGTTGTCGAGGTAGTTGATGACCTCGATGTCGTCGCCACGCGCCTCCAGCAAGGCCAGCGTGGCGCGGGATTTGGTACAGCGGTTGTTGTGGTAGATACGCACCATCGTGCGTGGCTCCGATCAGTTTCCAACGGACTCAACGATTGCCTGAGCGATTGCCGCCACGGCCACCCGGCGGGCGCCCACCGGCGGCGCCGCCATGTCCCTGCGGACGGCCCGTGCCCTGCGAACGGTTGCCACCCTGACCCTGCGGCCGGCCGGCGCCCTGGGGGCGATTGCCGCCCTGGCCTTGCGGGCGACCGCCGCCGGCCTGATTGCCATGCGCACGGTTGCCCTGGCCCTGCGGTCGGGCGCCACCGGGAGCGCGATTGCCATTGCCACCGCCGGTGCCGCGCGATTCGCCGCCGAAGCCGCTGTACGGATTGCCGCCCCCGGCGGTGCGTGCACCGAACGGCTTGCCGCCTGCGGGGCGACGATTGCCGGCACCACCGGCGGTGTTGCCACGCGGTGCGCCGCCAGCGCGGTTCGCGCCGTCGCGGCTTTCACCGGCGAACCAGGTGCGTACCGACGGCAACTCCTGGCCCGGTGCCACGCGCCGACCACGCGCGCCGCCACCGCTGCGTGCGCCACCGGCGCCGCGCTCGGGGCGTGCCACGTTGCCGTTGACTTCCTTGCCGTCGCGCCGCGGCGGCTTGCGCCCACGGGTGGGCTCTTCGCGGATGCGGTCGAACGCGCGTATCTCACGGGCCTCGTCCTGGCCGCCGGTCCAGGCGGTGCCGGCGCCGCGCTCGGGGCGATATTCGGTGACGCTGCGGTTGGCGCGGCGCTGGTGCAGCACCGGGCTCAGCGTCAGCACCGGTTGCGGCGCGCCCAGGCCGGTAGTCTGGCGCAATTTTTTTACTGCTTCGGCATCGAGTGGCTCGCAGTCGCCGCGGCGCAGATTTCGCGGCAGTTCGATCTGGCCGTAGCGGATGCGCTTGAGACGGCTGACCAGGAAGCCCTGCGAGTCCCACAGGCGGCGCACTTCGCGGTTGCGACCCTCACGGATCACCACGCGGAACCAGCTGTGGCTGCCGCCACGGCTGATTACGGCGATTTCGTCGAAACGGGCGGGGCCGTCGTCCAGCTCCACCCCGGCCTTCAACCGCTCGATGATCTCGTCGGGCACTTCGCCATGCACGCGGCACAGGTATTCGCGCTCGAGGCCGCTCTTGGGGTGCATCAGGGCGTTGGCCAGTTCGCCATCGGTGGTCAGCAGCAGCAGGCCGGTGGTGTTGATGTCCAGGCGGCCCACGGCGACCCAGCGCGCACCCTTCAGGCGCGGCAGCTGTTCGAACACGGTGGGGCGGCCCTCGGGATCGTCGCGCGTGGTCAGCACGCCTTCGGGCTTGTGATAGATCAGCACTTCGGTGTCGTCGCGGCTGTCGGTAGCCACCACGAACTGCTTGCCGTCGAGCGTTACGCGATCGCCGGCATGCACGCTGGTGCCGATTTCGGCACGCGTGCCGTTGAGCTCGACTTCGCCGGACTGGATGCGCACTTCGAGCGTGCGGCGCGAGCCCAGGCCCGCGTTGGCCAACACCTTGTGCAGGCGCTCTTCCAGTTGGGCGGCAGCTTCGCCGCGCGGTTCGCGCTTCAGGGACAGAACGGATTTTTGCGGCGCAGTCATGCGCGGTACTCCTCGGAATCTTGGCTTGCGGCGTCGGGTTCGACGTCCGCGGCGGGGTTCGCTGCCTCATCGGCAGTGGCAATCGGGTTGGCGACGGCGGGGCTCGTGTCGGAGCCGGTCTCGTCGGACTCGGGTGAAGCGGCCGGCATGTCAGCACGGGTCGCGTTGTCGGTTTCGTGGTGATCGGCATCCGCGTCGTCGTCGGCGGCGGCCTGGATGTCGGTGGTGCTTGCGTCGTCTTCCGCTTCCGCGGCGTCCGGCACGGCGTCGTCCGGATCGATCGGCAGGTCGCGTTCGACGCGGGCGGGCAGGGGTTCGGGTTCGAAGCGCAGCTGTGGGTCTTCCATGTCGCGGATTTCCGACAGCGGCGGCAACTGGTCCAGCGATTTCAGGTTGAAGTAATCGAGAAATGCGCGGGTGGTGCCGAACAGCGCCGGTTTGCCGGGCACGTCGCGGTAACCGACCACGCGGATCCACTCGCGTTCCTCCATCGTCTTGATGATGTTGGAGGAAACCACCACGCCGCGGATCTGCTCGATCTCGGGGCGGGTGATCGGCTGGCGGTAGGCGATCAGCGCCAACGTCTCCAGCATCGCGCGGGAGTAGCGGCTGGGCCGCTCGGTCCACATCCGCGAGATCCACGGATGCACGTCCTGGCGCACCTGGTAGCGGAAGCCGGAAGCGACCTCCTTCAGCTCGACGCCGCGGCCTTCGCAATCGGCGGCCAGTGCTTCCAGCGCGCGGGCGATCCGCTCGTGGCCGACCTCGTCGGTTTCACTGAACAGGTCGCCGAGCTGATGGGTGGTCATCGGCTGGCTGGAGGCCAGCAGTGCGGCCTCGATAATGGGTTTGATTTGCTCGATCTGCATAACCTTGGGTCGGATGCCGATTCAATAAATGTGTTTCATTCGCCGAACGCGTCGTTGCGCGCCGATGGGTCGGCCTGGGTTTGATCGTCCGCCAGGTCGGGTTCCACTTCGCCGTGGCTGATCTTGGCCTTGACGTAGATCGGCGCCAGCGGCGCTTCCTGCACGATCTCCACCAGCATTTCCTTGGCCAGTTCCAGCATCGCCAGGAAGGTCACCACGATGCCCAGGCGTCCCTCGGCGGGGTCGAACAGGCTTTCGAAGCGATGGAAGCTGTTGTCGTCCAGCCGGCTCAGCAACTCGCCCATGCGCTGCCTTACGCTGAGCGCCTCACGCTTGATCGCGTGGTGCCCGAACAGTTCGGCCCGGTGCATCACGTCTTTCAGGGCCAGCAGCAGTTCGGTCAGCTCCAGCGGCGGCGGCAACCTGATCACGTTGCGCTCACCCGTTTCGGCATGTACCACCACGGTGTCGCGTTCGACCCGCGGCAACGCCTCGATGTCTTCCGCGGCCCGCTTGAACCGTTCGTACTCCTGCAGGCGCCGCACCAGTTCGGCGCGCGGATCCTCTTCCAGCCCTTCCTCCAGCGGCGGTCGCGGCAGCAGCAGCCGCGACTTGATCTCGGCCAGGATCGCGGCCATCAGCAGGTATTCCGCCGCCAGTTCCAGCCGCATCACATCACGCATCAGCTCGATGTAGGCCATGTACTGCCGGGTGATCTCGGCTACCGGAATGTCCAGGATGTCGAGGTTCTGCCGGCGGATCAGGTACAGCAGCAGATCCAGCGGGCCCTCGAACGACTCCAGGATCACCTCGAGCGCGTCCGGCGGGATGTACAGATCCTGCGGCATCTGCAGCATCGGTTCGCCGCGCACGATCGCCAGCGGCATTTCCTGCTGCTGCGGCACCGACGCGAACGCATCCTGCGGTGCGGTTACCAGGCTCTCGGGCTCGACCGGCTCAGTGCTCATCAATGCATGTCGTAAAGGCCGCCTTCAGCGGCTGGCAGTGCGTTCAACGTGATTGGAACCCGTCCATTTACCGGGATGGCCCGCGGTAATGGCCGTACTTGGAGCGCGCCTCAATGCGTCATTCCCGGCTACATCTGGTTCAGCTGCCCATGGCGAACGGCAAGATTGCCTGGCGCCCTTGCCGACATGACGAAGCCACTCGATGGCGGTTCGGTCATGTGGGTTGACCGCCTCCGCGGTGCGTCGCAATCCGCCGTCAACAGCGGTAATGACGTCAGCCAGAGATGGTGGACCCCGGTTTCGCTGGTTGCTTGTCGGTGGCGTTTATCGGTCTGCCCGAGCACCGGTTGACTGTCCCGCCAGCGCGATGCGCTGCAAGCCTGTTGCCGGGGAACCACGCGTTGTCGAAGCGTAGCGGCTGCCACTGGACAAGTCCAGCCTTATATCGGATACGCGTGCGGGGTTTCGTTCATGCCGACGTGTTCCGCTGACCGGGCGATCCACCCATGGCCGGATGTCGACGGCCGGGCGCGATGTGACCCAATTGGTCGCTGTGACGCTCAGGGGTAACCCTGCATCCATCGACGGGACAGGGCGCATCACAGCCGGGAATGGGTGCACACTTGCCGACAGGACGGGCACGCCAGCGGGAATGGATCATCAGGCGATCCGTCCGTTGCAACCGCTACCACTGGCGCAGTGGCTTGGTGGCATGGCATGTTGATTGCTTGACCACGCATGAGCCCCACTGCAAGCGGTTGCCTGTTGCCGTTGCGGGGCGCATATCGGCAGCCCTGGATGTCATCGGCGCTGCCTGGTCAAGGATGCGGGGTGGCAACGAATGAACATGCTTTGTGGTGCCAGACGCCATCGTGGGTGGAAGGAATCTTTGATGATCGATGAAAACGAACGAGATGACGCCGGCGCGGCGTACGAGCAATTGCGACCGGCTCGAATGCAGATCGAGACCACCGTGTTGATGTGTCGCGGCGACAAATCCCACCCCACCGAACTGGTTGATATCTCCGCGACGGGGGCGTTGTTGCGCCGACCGCTGGGCTGGGTCGGCGAGCCGGGCCAGAGCTGGGTGCTCGACATGATTTTCGGGCACAACCTGCACATCCATCTGCAGGCGGAAGTGGCGCGCATATCCGAGCACCACATCGGTTTTTCCTATACCCACATCCCCGAAGACAAGCAGGTACCGCTATGGAACCTGCTGGGCGGCTATGCCGACATCCTGGAGAACTGGAAGTAGAAGACCCGCTCGACCCACGAGGTCGCGCCTGCGTGTCCGCAGGCGCTGAACCCGATCAGCTGGCGCTTGCCGGCGCCGGTTTGTGCTCGTCGCGCAGCTCGCGGCGAAGGATCTTGCCCACGTTGCTCTTGGGCAGCGAATCGCGGAATTCGATCAGCTTGGGCCGCTTGTAGCCGGTGAGGTTTTCGCGGCAGAAGGCCTTCAGTGCCTCGATGGTCAGGTTCGGGTCCTTGCGCACCACGAACAGTTTCACCACTTCGCCGGAATGCTCGTCGGGCAGGCCAACGGCCGCCACCTCGGCCACGCCGGGATGCTGCATCACGGTGTCCTCGACCTCGTTTGGATACACGTTGAAGCCGGACACCAGGATCATGTCCTTCTTGCGGTCGACGATATAGACGTAGCCGCTTTCGTCCATCCGTGCGATGTCGCCGGTGTGCAACCAGCCTTCGGCATCCAGCACATTGGCGGTTTCGTTGGGGCGGTTCCAGTAGCCTTTCATCACCTGCGGGCCGCGCACCATCAATTCGCCGATCTCGCCGATGGGCAGGGGCTGGCCATCTTCCGACCATATCGCCACGTCGGTGGAGGGAATCGGCAGGCCGATCGAGCCGTTGTAGGCCGCCAGGTCCAGCGGGTTGATGCACACCGCCGGCGAGGTTTCCGTGAGGCCGTAGGCTTCGGCCAGGGTGCAGCCGGTGGTTTTTTTCCAGCGCTCCGCCACCGACCGCTGCACCGCCATGCCACCACCCAGGGTCAGGTGCAGGCGCGAGAAATCCAGCTCGGCAAAACCGGGCGTGTTGAGCAGGCCGTTGAACAGGGTATTGACGCCGGTGATCGCGGTGGGCCGGGACTTTTTCAACTCCTTGACGAAGCCGGGCATGTCGCGCGGGTTGGTGATCAGCCAGTTCAACCCGCCCAGGCTCATGAACACCAGCCCGTTCGCCGTCAGCGAAAAGATGTGGTACAGCGGCAGCGCGGTGATGATGACTTCCTCACCCGGCTTGACCAGTTCGGTGCCGATCCACGCGCTGGCCTGCAGCATGTTCGCCACCATGTTGCCGTGGGTCAGCATGGCGCCCTTGGCCACGCCGGTGGTGCCGCCGGTGTATTGCAGGAAGGCCAGGTCGTCCCGCGTGAGTGTCGCCGCGGGCAGCGGATGGGCGGCGCCGCGTGCCAGCGCATCGCGGAACCGCACCGCCTGCGGCAACCGGAACGAGGGCACCATCTTCTTGACGTGCTTGAGCACGAAATTGATCAGCGCGCCCTTGGGGAAACCGAGCATGTCGCCGATGCCGGTGGCCACGATGTGCTCGATCTGCGTGCCGGCCAGCGACTGCTGCAGCGTGGCTGCAAAGTTGTCCAGCACGACGATGGCCTTGGCGCCGGAGTCCTCCAGCTGGTGCTTCAGTTCGCGCGCGGTGTACATCGGGTTGGTATTGACCACCACCAGCCCCGCACGCAACGCACCGAACAGCACGATCGGATACTGCAACACATTGGGCATCATGATCGCGACGCGGTCGCCCTTGGCGAGCTTCAGAACGCCGGTGAGGTAGCCGGCGAACTGGCGGCTCAACTCGTCGACCTGGCCGTAGTTGAGTTGCTTGCCGAAACTGGAGAACGCCGGCCGCTGGCGGAATTGCGCGAACGCTTCCTCCACCACCGCCACCACCGATGCGTAGCGACCGGTATCGATCTGCGCGGGGACGCCCGCCGGATAATTCGCCAGCCACGGACGCTCATTGCTCATGCTCGGGTTCCCTGTTTGTCGATGACCATGGACCGCATGGATTCACAACGGTGGCACTATCCGTCATGAACCACGCGTTCCGATTCATTGGAGCATGCGCCCGCGTATAGCGGCAAGCCGCACCGCAACGAGTCCCGCCATGATTCGACCGAAGAAAACGATCCTCATCGCAGGTGCGCTTTTCCTGCTTGCGCTGGTGTTGCCGGGCTGTCGCCGCACACCGGATGAAACGCGGGTGCGCGAGGCGATCGCCGCGATGGCGCAGGCGGCCGAGGCTGGCTCTGCCGGGGATCTGGCCGAGCCGCTCAGCGAGGATTTCGACGGCAACGGCGGCAGGCTGGACCGGCGCAAGTTGACCGGCATGGTTCGTTTGCTGGCGCTGCGCGGCGACCATGTGGGCGTCACGATGGGGCCGGTGTCGATCGAGCACCGCGGTGAGCGGATGGTGGCCACGTTCACGGTCACATTGACCAGCGGCGGCAAGCTGCTGCCTGACCAGATGGGCGTGTATCAGGTCGAATCGGCGTGGCGCGACGAGGATGGCGACTGGCGTTGCTATACCGCGACGTGGAAACGCGTGATGTAGGACGGTTCGCGGGATTCGCCCAGTGCGTTCGGGTTCAAAAAAAAGCGCCCCTCTCGGGGCGCTCCTTTTTTCCTGTTGTGCTGAAACTCAGGCGGCTTTCTTGCCCGCCAGCTGACGCAGCACGTACTGCAGGATGCCGCCGTGACGGAAGAAGTCGCGCTCCTTCGGGGTCAGCAGCATCACGTGCACGGTGAACTGCCTAGTGCTGCCGTCCGGCGCAGTGGCGGTGACGGTGGCTTCCTTCGAACGGCCATCGTCCAGACCGCTGATGTCGAACGTTTCGTTGCCGCTCAGGCCCAGCGTCTTGGCGTTCTCGCCGTCCTTGAACTGCAGCGGCAGCACGCCCATGCCGACCAGGTTCGAGCGATGGATGCGCTCGAAGCTCTCGGTGATCACGGCCTTCACACCCAGCAGCAAGGTGCCCTTGGCCGCCCAGTCGCGCGAGGAGCCGGTGCCGTATTCCCTGCCGGCAATGACCACCAGCGGCGTGCCCGATGCCTTGTACTTCATCGCCGCGTCGTAGATCGCCAACTGCTCGCCGCTGGGGACGTGGCGGGTGAAGCCGCCTTCGACGCCGTCCAGCATCTGGTTCTTGATGCGGATGTTGGCGAAGGTGCCGCGCACCATCACGTCGTCGTTGCCGCGGCGCGAGCCGTAGGAGTTGAAGTCGATCGGCTGCACGCCACGCTCGATCAGGAAGCGACCGGCGGGTGAATCCTTCTTGATCGAACCGGCCGGCGAGATGTGGTCGGTGGTGATCGAGTCGCCGAACAGGCCCAGGCAACGCGCACCGTGGATGTCCTCGACCTTGTTCAGCTCCATCGTCATGCCGTCGAAGTACGGCGGGTTCTTGATGTAGGTGGACGCTTCGTCCCACGCGTAGAGCGCGCCGTCCGGCGAAGCGATCGCGTTCCAGCGCTCGTCGCCCTTGAACACGTCGGCATAGTTCTTCTTGAACATGTCGGAGGTGACTGCGCTGGCCATCAGGTCGCTGATTTCCTGGTTGCTCGGCCACACGTCCTTCAGGAATACGTCCTTGCCGTCCGCGCCTTGGCCCAGCGGCTGGGTGGTGAGGTCGATGTCGAGCGAGCCGGCCAGCGCGTAGGCAACCACCAGCGGCGGCGAGGCCAGGTAGTTCATCTTCACTTCGGCGTGCACGCGGCCTTCGAAGTTGCGGTTGCCGGAAATCACGGCGCCCACGGTGAGGTCACCGGTGCTGATCGCCTTGCTGATTTCCTGCGGCAGCGGGCCGGAGTTGCCGATGCAGGTGGTGCAGCCGTAGCCGACCAGGTAGAAGCCGGTCTTTTCCAGCTCGGTCAGCAGGCCGGTCTTTTCCAGGTAATCGGTGACAACCTTGGAGCCGGGCGCCAGCGACGTCTTCACCCACGGCTTGGCTTTCAGGCCACGCGCCGCGGCCTTTTTCGCGACCAGGCCGGCGGCCAGCATCACGGCGGGGTTGGAGGTGTTGGTGCACGAGGTGATCGCGGCGATCACCACCGAGCCGTCACCGACCTTGAAGCTGTCGCCGTTCATCTCGACCCGCACCCGACCGTCGGTGATCGTGTTGTTCGGGTTGCCGATGGCGGTGGCGCCGCCCTCACTGGCAAAGGCTTCCGCGGCGCCGTTCTTCGGCACGCGATTGACGGTGGTGGCGCCCAGATTGTCGTTGTAGTTCTGCTTGACGTCGGTCAGCAGCACGCGATCCTGCGGGCGCTTCGGGCCGGCCATCGACGGCTTGACGTCGGCCAGGTCCAGCTCCAGCGTGGTGGTGAATTCGGCGTGCGGGCTGTTCTCGTCGTGCCACAGGCCCTGGGCCTTGGCGTACGCCTCGACCAGGGCGACCTGCTCGTCGCTGCGGCCGGACAGGCGCAGGTAACGCAGCGATTCGGCGTCGACCGGGAAGATGCCGCAGGTGGCGCCGTATTCCGGCGCCATGTTGCCGATGGTGGCGCGATCGGCCAGCGCCAGGTGCTGCAGACCCGGGCCGAAGAACTCGACGAACTTGCCGACCACGCCCTGCTTGCGCAGCATCTGCGTCACGGTGAGCACCAGGTCGGTGGCCGTGGCGCCTTCGGGCAGGCGACCGGACAGCTTGAAGCCAACCACCTGCGGAATCAGCATGGAAGAGGGCTGGCCCAGCATCGCGGCCTCGGCCTCGATGCCGCCCACGCCCCAGCCCAGCACGCCAAGGCCGTTGACCATGGTGGTGTGCGAGTCGGTGCCGAACACGGTGTCCGGATACGCCCACTGCTGGCCGTCGACTTCATTGGCCATCACCACGCGGGCCAGGTGCTCCAGGTTCACCTGGTGCACGATGCCGGTACGCGGCGGCACCACCTTGAAATCGGTCAGCGCTTTCTGGCCCCAGCGCAGGAAGCTGTAGCGGGCCTGGTTGCGCTCGAATTCGATCGCGACGTTCTTTTCCAGCGCATCTTCGCTGCCGAACACGTCGACCTGTACCGAGTGGTCGATGACCAGTTCTGCCGGCGACAGCGGGTTGATCAGGGTCGGGTCACCGCCCAGCGCCTTCATCGCGTCGCGCATCGCCGCCAGGTCGACCACGCACGGCACGCCGGTGAAGTCCTGCAGCAGCACGCGGGCGGGCATGAAGGAGATCTCGGTGTCCGGCTCCTTCTTCGCGTCCCAGGTGGCGACAGCTTCGATTTCCTTGCTGGTCACGTCCACGCCATCCTCGTGGCGCAACAGGTTTTCCAACAGGATCTTCATCGAATACGGCAGCCGCTTCAGGTCGAAGCGCTGGCCCAGTTTGGCGAGGCTGGCGAAGGCGTATTGCTTGCCGTTGACTTCGAGTATGTCGCGTGCGGAAAAGGTGTCTTTCATGGGAAGCTCCTGGCTGAGTCCTGCGGCTGGGATGATGACCACGGCGACGGTTGGCCGTCCCGGCAAATTTGCCAATTATCGCCCAAACGCCGGGAACTCGCGAACGAATACCCGCACGTTGGCGTCGCGGAATGGCGGAAAACGTATGCAATGCCGCGCGACGAGTAGACTTTGGCGACCGTCCACCAAGCATGGGGTCCGCACCCCCATGGCGCAAACGCTTTTGATGACATGCAGCATTCGATGATTTCGACCACCCTGGCGGCAGTGTCGCTGCGTGATCTCGCGCTGGTGCAGGCGGTGCATCGCCATGCGAGTTTCAACAGCGCCGCGCGCGCCATGCACATCAGTCCATCGGGCCTGTCGCACCAGGTGCAGAAGGTGGAACAGGCACTGGGCGCGCCGCTGTTCGAACGTGGCGGCCGCAGCATTGTGCCCACCGCCGGCGGCCGTCGCCTGCTGCAGCAGATCGATGCGGTGCTGGCCGCCGCCGAGCACCTGCAACAGCTCGCCCGCGCCGGCGCGGTGGCCTTTGGTGGCGAATTGCGGCTGGGTTTGCCGGCGTCGCTGGGGCCGTACCTGTTGCCGCATCTCATCTCGCCGTTCCCGCAGCATTTTCCCGGTGCCCGGCTGGTGATTTCCGAAGGCAAACCGCGCGGCCTGCTGCGCCGCCTGCACGAAGGTGAGCTGGATGCCGTGCTGGCGCCGCTGGTTCCCGCCATCAGCGGCATCGCGACGAAGCCGCTGTTTTTCGAGCCGTGGGAACTGATGTTGCGTGCCGACCATGCGCTGGCCAGCCAGCGCAGCGTGACGCTGGAACAGCTCGACCCGGCCCAGGCCACGCTGATGGCCGAGAGCCACGCCGATGGCCTGGGCGGGGAGGGCGGCGATCACGGCCACGTGCAGGATGTGAGCCTGGAAAGCCTGGCGGCGCTGGTCAGCCTGCGCGGCGGTTACGCGCTCGTGCCAGCGCTGGCGCATGAGCGGCTGGCATCGATGCCGAATATCGTTCTGGCCAAACTGAAAGGGCAGGCCACCGGCCGCGAGATCGCACTGTACTGGCGCGACGCCTCCCCGTGGCAGGACAACCTGCAGGTATTCGCCACCTTGCTGCGGCGGCTGGCGCGGGCGCGGTCGGGGTTGAAGTTGCTGGGTTAAGTACGTCGCGGGTTCCCGGCACTGCTTTTCTGTAGGAGCGGCTTCAGCCGCGATGCTTCTGCTCTGGAGGTCCAAAACAAGAGCGTCGCGGCTGAAGCCGCTCCTACAGGGCGGCGCGCCGCCGCTCAGCCGTTGTCCAGCATCGCCCCGGTCAGCAATCCACGGGCCAGCATGCTGCACTGGCGTCGGTACAGCAGCAGTTGCCACTGCCGGCCACCCACCTGTCGCCACAACACGGCCGAACGCACGGCGGCCAGCAGGTTGGCGCGAATCTTCTCGACCACCGCCGGTTGCTGCAATTGCTGCGGGTTGCCGTTGACCATCACGCGCGGAGTCAGCAAGGACAGGGTGGAGACGTACAGCTCGGCCAGCCGCCCCGTGACCTGTTGCGATGCCTGACCGAAATGCTCCACCTGGCGCTGAGCAGCGACGATGCCCTGCTGCAACTGCTCAAGCAGGTCCGGGCGTGCGGACAGGCTGCGTTCCAACCGCATCACGGTGACTACCATGCGCGTCAGCGCCATGTCGCGGTCGCTCTCGTCCAGTTGCGATACCAGCCGGCGCAAGCCCGGCCGCATGGTGGCCACCGAACCGTACACACCCACCACCGACGGCGCGTCGATGCGGAAAATGCTGGCCACGCCCGCTTCCATCGCGGCGTCGTCGCAGCGCCCCTCGTTGGCCAGTTTCTGGGCCAGCGAGCACGCCTGGAAGATGCCGGCCAACGCCAGCACGCGCTCTTCATTCATCGAAAAAGTTTCAAACACCAGAACGTGACTCGCTGATCAAGAAGGGAGGAGAGGTGGCAAACCACCGTAGGCGGCGTCGGTGGCGGCGATCACGGCGCCACCGAGGCAGGCCTCGCCATCATAGAGAACCGCCGACTGGCCGGGGGTGACGGCGCGCTGGGGTTCGTCGAAGCGTACTTCCAACCGGTCGGCATGCACGATGACCTCGCAGGCCTGGTCGAGCTGGCGATAACGGGTGCGGGCGGTGCAGCGGAAGTGCGGCGCGGGCGCCTCGCCGGCGACCCAGCTCGGTGCTTCCGTTTCCAGCCGGTGCGAGTGAAGCCAGTGGTTCTCGCCGCCCTGCGCCACGTACAGCACATTGCTGGCGACATCCTTGCCCACCACGAACCAGGCCTCGCCACTGGCGCCATGGCGCCCGCCGATGCCCAGGCCGTTGCGCTGGCCCAGCGTGTAATACATCACGCCCTGGTGCTCGCCGATCAGTTCGCCCTCGGGCGTGCGCATCTCGCCGGGGCGGGCAGGGATGTACTGCGCCAGGAAGCTGCGGAAATCGCGTTCGCCGATGAAGCAGATGCCGGTGGAATCCTTCTTGGCATGGGTGGGCAGCGCCGCTTCGCGGGCCAGCTCGCGAACACGCGGTTTCTCGATGCCGCCCAGCGGAAACAGCGTGGCGGACAGCTGCTGCTGGCCCAGCGCGTGCAGGAAATAGCTCTGGTCCTTGGCCGCATCCACGGCGCGCAGCAGCCGGTAACGACCATCGCGCCGATCCACGCGGGCGTAGTGACCGGTGGCGATTTTCTCCGCGCCCAGCGCCCGCGCCTCGTGCAGGAATGTTTTGAACTTGATCTCGCGGTTGCACAGCACGTCAGGGTTGGGCGTGCGGCCGGCGCGGTATTCGTCGAGGAAATGGGCGAACACGCCATCCCAGTATTCCGCCGCGAAATTGCGCGCGTGGAACGGAATGCCCAGCCGCCCGCATACCGCCACCGCGTCCTTGCGGTCGGCATCGGTGGTGCACGGCCCGCTGCGCTCGTCTTCCTCCCAGTTCTGCATGAACAGACCCTCGACTTCGTGGCCGGCCTGTTGCAGCAGCAGCGCGGCCACCGAGGAGTCGACGCCGCCTGAAATGCCCAGCATCACTTTCATGCGGGCGTGTTCGGCAGGTAGTCGAGCGCCTGCAACGGCAGGCGTTGGCCCGCGAGCCAGGCGTCGATGCTGAGCAGCACCAGAGGGCTTCGCACGCGATCGCCGAGGGCGGCGATTTCGGTGCGGGTCAACCACAGCGCGCGATGGATGCCGGTGTCCAGCGGTCGGGCGGGGTCGTGGCTCACGGCACGCGCCGCGAAACTGAAGCGGACCACGCTCTCGCCATGTTCGGTGCTGCGCCATTGCTGTACACCGATGAGGTGCTGCAATTCGACCGTCCAACCGGTTTCCTCCAGCGTTTCCCGCAACGCGGCGGCGGTGAGGCTTTCACCGTCGTCCAGGTGCCCGGCCGGCTGGTTGTAGGCGAGGCGACCGCAAGCCTCTTCCTCCACCATCAGGTAACGGTCGCCATCGGCGACGACACAGGCCACCGTGACATGGGGACACCAGACATCTCGCGGGGTAAGTGAATCAGGCATGGGCAGGCACTGGAAAAGTGCCCATTGTGCCATTACCTCATGCAGTTCTCGCTGCGGGGCGCCAAGTGCCGCGGCGTATACTCGGTATCGAAAACAACACTCAAGAACTCATGGCCCACGAATCCGAACACGAACATGATCACGGCCGGGGACTGGCGGTGGAATCGGCCAAGCCGGAGGTGGCGCGACCACCCCTGTTTCGGGTATTGCTGCTCAACGACGACTTCACCCCGATGGATTTCGTGGTTGAAGTGTTGCGTGGCTTCTTCAACCTCGACCAGGAGCAGGCGGTACAGGTGATGTTGCACGTGCATACTCGTGGTCGCGGCGTTTGCGGGGTTTTTACCCGGGAGGTGGCCGAGACCAAGGTGACCCAGGTAAACGAATATTCACGCGCTCATCAGCACCCATTGTTGTGCACTATGGAAAAGGCTTGAGCACCCCCATTTTGGTGGGCATGGCGACAGTAAGTCGCTTCCAACCTCAGCGGAGTCGATCCGAATGTTCAGCAAGGATCTCGAAGTCACCATCGGCCATTGCTACAAGCAGGCCCGGGAGCAACGCCACGAGTTCATGACCGTGGAACACCTGTTGCTGGCGCTCACCACCAACCAGTCGGCGCTAGGCGCATTGCGCGCCTGTGGCGTCGACCTGCCACGCTTGAGCAGCGAGCTCGAGCGCATCATCGCCGAGACCGTGCCGGTGCTGCCGCAAGGCGACGAGCGCGATACGCAACCGACGCTGGGTTTCCAGCGCGTGCTGCAGCGCGCCGTTTATCACGTGCAATCCTCCGGTCGCAAGGAGGTCACCGGCGCCAACGTGCTGGTGGCGATCTTTGGCGAGAAGGATTCGCACGCGGTGTATTTCATGCACCAGCAGGAGATCACCCGCCTCGACGTGGTCAATTACATCTCGCATGGCATCGCCAAGATCGGCGAAGAGCCGGCTGCCGGTTCCGCGGGCGGGCAGGAGCGCGAGGGCGAGGAAGGCGAGGCCAAGGGCAACCCGCTGCACGAGTTCGCCAGCAACCTCAACGAACTGGCACTGGAAGGCAAGATCGACCCGCTGATCGGCCGTGCCGACGAGATCGAGCGCACCATCCAGGTGCTGTGCCGCCGCCGCAAGAACAACCCGCTGTACGTGGGTGAGGCCGGCGTCGGCAAGACCGCGCTGGCCGAGGGCCTGGCCAAGCGCATCGTGGATGGCGAGGTGCCGCAGGTGCTGGAAGAGGCCACCATCTGGTCGCTCGACCTGGGCGCGCTGGTGGCCGGCACCAAGTATCGTGGCGATTTCGAGAAGCGCCTGAAGGGCGTGATCACCCAGCTGAAGAAACAGCCGGGCGCGATCCTGTTCATCGACGAGATCCACACCATCATCGGCGCCGGCTCCGCCTCGGGCGGCACCATGGATGCGTCCAACCTGATCAAGCCGATGCTGGCGTCGGGCGAGCTGCGCTGCATCGGCTCGACCACGTTCCAGGAATACCGCGGCGTGTTCGAGAAGGACCGCGCCCTGGCGCGGCGCTTTCAGAAAATCGACGTGGTCGAGCCCACCGTGGCCGACAGCATCGAGATCCTGAAGGGCCTGCGCTCGCGCTTCGAGGAACACCACCACGTGGCCTACACCAACGAGGCGTTGAAGGCGGCGGTGGATCTTTCCGTCAAGCACATTCCCGACCGGCTGCTGCCGGACAAGGCGATCGACGTGATCGACGAGGCCGGCGCGCGCCAGCGCCTGCTGCCGGATGACGAGCGCACCGGCACCATCGACGTGGGCGAGGTGGAATACATCGTCGCCAAGATGGCGCGGATTCCGGCCAAGCAGGTCTCCGCCTCCGACCGCGATGTGCTGCGCAACCTGGAGCGCAACCTTAAGATGGTGGTGTTCGGTCAGGACCCGGCGATCGAGGCGCTGGCCGCCTCGATCAAGATGGCCCGTTCGGGCCTGGCCGATCCGTCCAAGCCGATCGGCTGCTTCCTGCTGGCCGGCCCCACCGGCGTGGGCAAGACCGAGGTCACCAAGCAGTTGGCGATGCAGCTGGGTATCGAGATGATCCGCTTCGACATGTCCGAATACATGGAGAGCCACTCCGTGTCGCGGCTGGTCGGCGCGCCTCCGGGCTACGTCGGCTTCGACCAGGGCGGGCTGTTGACCGAGGCGGTGGTGAAGCATCCGCATGCGGTGCTGCTGCTGGACGAGATCGAGAAGGCGCACCCGGACGTGTTCAACATCCTGCTGCAGGTGATGGATCGTGGCGTACTCACCGACACCAATGGTCGCGAGGCCAACTTCAAGAACGTGGTGGTGGTGATGACCACCAACGCGGGCGCGGCGCTGGCGTCGCGGCGCAGCATCGGTTTCGTGGAGCAGAAGCACGAGTCAGACGCGATGGAAGTGATTCGTCGCATCTTCACGCCGGAGTTCCGCAACCGGCTGGACGCGATCATCCAGTTCGGCGCGCTGGATTTCGAGCACATCCTGCGCGTGGTCGACAAGTTCCTGATCGAGCTGGAGAGCCAGCTTGCCGAGAAGCAGGTGGTGCTGGACGTGGACGCGGACGCCCGCCACTGGCTGGCCGAGCATGGTTTCGACGCACAGATGGGCGCGCGCCCGATGGCACGCGTGATCCAGGAGAAGGTGAAGCGCGCACTGGCCGACGAGTTGCTGTTCGGCAAGCTGGCCGACGGCGGCAAGGTCCGGCTCAGCGTGCGCGACGGCGAGCTGCAGGTCGATTGCGAGGCCAGCGAGAAGTTTCCGGTGGTGGTGTAACCGGTACTGCGCTCAAACGCGGGGCAAAACAAAGGCGGCGCATTGCGCCGCCTTTTGTCTTCGAGCATCCGGATCGCGCCGGTTGAGTGCAGGCCGTGGCGAAGCCGACGGGCCGGCTACCTCACACCGGTTTACTTCATGCGGTAGGTGATCCGCCCCTTGCTCAGGTCGTACGGGGTCATTTCGATCTTGACCTTGTCGCCCGTGAGGATGCGGATGTAATGCTTGCGCATGCGGCCGGAAATGTGGGCGATGACAACATGCCCATTCTCCAGTTGTACGCGAAACATGGTATTGGGCAAGGTCTCCTGGACCGTACCCTCCATTTCGATGACGTCGTCTTTTGCCATGTGGTCCGGTGTTCATGCACAGCCATCATGGCTGCGTAAGCCGACGAGTATGCCACGGATATGGTCCTGGTCAAAGAATCATCAGTCGCGACCGGATGCGGATCGGAATAAAGGCCGGGTCAGGCGAAGTGCTCGTCGAGCTTGCGCTGGATTTCCTGCTCGATCATGCCTTTCATCGGCGACAGCATCAGGCCCAGTTCGGCGTTGACCAGGATCTCGCTGGCACCGATGGCGATGTCGCCGTTGACGCCGGGCCGGGTGAAACGCAATGCATCACCCTGCCACTCGCACGCCATGCCGAACTTTTCGCGCATGCGCGCGGCGATCTGGTCGATCACCGAACGGGCCTCGGCAGGCGTCATCTGGTGGGGGCGTTTCAGTTGGATTCTGGACATGCCGCGCTCCGCAGTAAGCCGCGTAGTTTAAGGCAGCCGTGCCTTCGGTTGCACGGCGGTTTGGCGCGCCGCGCATGCTAGAGTTTCGCTTCTCCTGCCTGGTACAGCGATGCGCATCGAGTTTCCCCGTTCGGCCCGCGAGGACTTCCTCTGGACGCAGCCTCAACTGCGCATCGGCAGCGCGCCCGACAACGACCTGGTGCTGGCGGCCAGCCATGCCGCGGAACATCACGTGCGGATCCAGCACGATCGTCGCGGCTGGGTGCTGCAGGTGCTTTCCACCGCCGCCCGCATCCATGTGAACGCGCGCCCGGTGCGCGAGCGGGCGTTGCTGCGCGCCGGTGACGTGGTCAGCGTGGGTGGTTGCCGCATGTTGTTGCGCGATGACGAAGACCCGGCGCAGCGCCCGGCCTTGCAGGTGTCGCAGGAAGGGCGTTGCACCGTGGCGCTGCGCGCCGTGGGTGGGCCGCTGTCGGGGCGCGTGCTGTCGTTGCGCGACAGTCTCGAACTGGGCTCGCCGAGCCGCGTGCCGCTCGACCTGCCGCAGGGCGAGCAGGCTTCGCTGCGCATTTTCTGGCACGACGGCGAACTGATGCTGGAAGCCGGCCAGGCTTCGGCCAGTTACCCCTTGCGCGTCAACGGGGTCGTGACCGGGCGGGTGGCACTGCAGCCGGGCGACCAGGTCGGCGTGGCCTCGCATCGCTTCGTGGTGGATGCGCCCGGCATGATGCCCGAGGCGCCCATGCCCGAGTTGTATCTGCCGGCGGCGCCCGAAAGCGTGGCAGGCCCGCGCGGTGAAGTCTGGTGGCTCATCGTCACCGCAGCCGTGCTGGCGCTGGGTATCGCGATGGTGTTGCTGATCCGTTTCTGATGCGTGTTGGCGAAATCAGGCCGCTTGACCAGCGGTTGTTGCGCTGCGCCATAATACTTGACCTACCTAGGGAGCCATCGCAGTGAGCAGAATCTGGAATTTCAGCGCTGGTCCGGCGGCATTGCCGCTGGCCGTGCTCGAACGTGCGCAGCGTGACATGCTGGACTGGAACGGCAGCGGCGCATCGGTGATGGAGCAATCCCACCGCGGCAAGCGCTTTGGCGAACTGGCTGCGCAGACCGAAGCCGACCTGCGCCAGCTGATGGCCATTCCGGATGATTACGCGGTGCTGTTCCTGCAGGGCGGCGCCACCCAGCATTTCGCCCAGATCCCGATGAATCTGGCGGCCGCGGACGGCGGCGCCGATTACCTGGTCACCGGCCACTGGGGCGAAAAGGCCGCCAGTGAAGCAGCGCCCTATGTGCGGGTGAACGTGGCCGCCAGCAGCAAGACGCAAAACTATCTGCGCATGCCGCCGCGCGAGGAATGGCAGCTCGATCCGAATGCCGCCTACGTGCACTACACCTCCAACGAAACGATCCACGGCGTGGAGTACCACGAGGTCCCCGACGTGGGCGATGTGCCGCTGGTGGCGGATATGTCCTCCGACATCCTTTCCCAGCCCGTGGACGTTTCGCGGTTCGGGCTGATCTACGCCGGCGCGCAGAAGAACATCGGCCCGGCCGGTTTCGTGGTGATGGTGATGCGGCGCGACCTGCTGCAGCGGGCCACGCGCCCGATGGCGCGGATTCTTCGCTACGCCGAACACGCCGCCGCCGGCTCGATGCTCAACACGCCCAACACCTGGGGCTGGTACATCACCGGCCTGACCCTGCAATGGCTGAAGGAGCAGGGCGGCCTGGCAGCCATGGCCGAGCGCAATCGCGCCAAGGCCGAGACCTTGTACCGGGCCATCGATGGCTCGGGCGGCTATTACCGCAACCCGGTCGACGTGGCCGCGCGTTCGCGCATGAACGTGCCTTTCACCTTGCACGACAGCGCGCTCGACGCCGCTTTCCTGCAGGAATCCGAAGCGTCCGGGCTGATGGCGCTGAAAGGCCACAAGGCGCTCGGCGGCATGCGCGCCTCGCTGTACAACGCGGTGCCGCTCGAAGCGGTCGAGGCGCTGACCGGCTTCATGCAGGACTTCGCCAAGCGCCACGGGTAATGGCCGGGAACGGGCTCTTCAGGCAAGATGCCCGTTCATCATTTGGACTTCTTTCCATCCAGGCGGCTGAACCATGAGCGACCCAAAAATCTCGCTGAGCGACATGCGCGAGCGCATCGACAGCATCGACCGCCAGATCCAGGAGCTGATTTCCGAGCGTGCGCGCCGCGCGCAGGAAGTGGCCCAGGTGAAGGGTGCCGGGCTTTCCGCGATCGACTACTACCGCCCCGAGCGCGAGGCGCATGTGCTGCGCATGGTGGTCGATCGCAACAACGGCCCGCTGCCCGATACGGAAATGGTGCGGCTGTTCCGCGAAATCATGTCGTCCTGCCTGGCGCAGGAAGACCCCCTGAAGATCGGCTACCTCGGCCCCGAGGGCACCTTCAGCGAACAGGCCGTGCGCAAGCATTTCGGCCATGCCGCCTACAGCCTGCCGCTGGGCAGCATCGAGGAGGTGTTCCAGGAAGTCGCCGCCGGCAATGCCGATTTCGGCGTGGTGCCGGTGGAGAATTCCGGCCAGGGCATGATCCAGATAACGCTGGATCTTTTCCTCACCTCCGAGGCGATCATCTGCGGTGAGGTTGAACTGCGCGTGCACCAGTGCCTGCATTCGCAGAACGGCCGGCTGGAGGACGTCAAGCGCGTGTACGCCCATGCGCAGTCGTTGCAGCAGTGCAAGAGCTGGCTGCGGCTGAACCTGCCCACCGCGGAATGCATCGCCGTCAGCAGCAATGCCGAGGCCGCGCGGTTGGCGCGTCATGCCGACGACGTGGCCGCCATCGCCGGCGAAACCGCCGGGCGTGTGTACGGCCTGAAAACCGTGGCCGAGGCGATCGAGGACCGGGCCGACAACACCACCCGTTTCCTGGTCATCGGCCGCTCGCTGTTCCCGCCATCAGGCAACGACCGCACCTCGCTGCTGGTCACCGTCAACGACAAGCCCGGCGCGCTGTACGACGTGCTCAGCCCGCTGGCCAGGCACAAGGTCAGCATGAACCGCATCGAGTCGCGGCCGGCCCATACCGGCAAGTGGCAATACGCCTTCTTCATCGACATCTCTGGCCACATTTCCGACGAAGGTGTGCAGGCAGCGGTGAAGGAGATCGACGGCAACGCCGGCAGCGTGCGCGTGCTCGGTTCCTACCCGGTGGCATTGCCTTGAACGCAGGAGAGGGCGGAGTGAATTCATTTGACTGGGTCAGCGGCCAGGGCCAGCCACTGCACGGCAGCGTGCGTATTCCCGGTGACAAGTCGATATCCCATCGTTCGCTGATGCTGTCTGCGCTGGCCGACGGCACGTCGCGCATCCGCGGTTTTCTCGAGGGTGAGGACACCCGCGCCACGGCGGCGGTCCTGTCGCAACTCGGGGTGAAGATCGAAACGCCCGCCGATGGCGAGCGTCGGGTGCACGGCGTGGGCCTGCACGGTTTGCGCGCCGCGGCGGAGCCGCTCGATTGCGGCAACGCCGGCACCGGCATGCGCCTGCTGGCGGGTTTGCTGGCGGGGCAGGCGTTCGACAGCACCTTGATCGGCGATGCCTCGCTGTCGAAGCGCCCCATGCGGCGGGTCACCGATCCGCTGGGCCAGATGGGGGCGCGCATCGATACGCAGGAAGGCCTGCCGCCACTGCATATCCATGGCGCGCAGCCATTGCATGGCATTCGCTACGCGTTGCCGGTGGCCAGCGCCCAGGTGAAATCGGCTTTGCTGCTGGCCGGGCTGTACGCCGCCGGCAGCACCGAGATCATCGAGCCGCATCCCACCCGCGATTACACCGAGCGGATGCTGGCGGCATTCGGCTGGCCGATCACGTTCTCGCCGGGCCACGCGAAGCTCGAGGGCGGCCATGCGCTGCACGCCACCGATGTCGACGTGCCGGCGGACTTTTCCTCGGCGGCATTCTTCCTGGTGGCGGCGAGCATCGTGCCCGGTTCCGAGCTGCGTCTGCCCGCGGTGGGCCTCAATCCCCGCCGTACCGGTTTGCTGCAGGCGCTGCGGTTGATGGGCGCGGATATCCGTATCGAAAATCCCCGCGAAAGCGGCGGCGAGCCGGTGGGCGATCTGCTGGTGCGCCACGCACCGCTGCACGGCATCGAACTGCCCGAGGCACTGGTGCCGGACATGATCGACGAGTTCCCGATCCTGTTCATAGCCGCCGCGGTGGCCAACGGCCGCACCGTGGTGCGCGGTGCCGCCGAGCTGCGGGTGAAGGAATCCGACCGCCTCGCCAGCATGGCCACTGGCCTGCGCGCGCTGGGCGCACGCATCGAGGAAACGCCCGACGGCGAGATCATCGACGGCGGCGCGCTGGGTGGCGGTGAGGTGCAAACCCACATGGATCACCGTATCGCCATGAGCTTCACCGTGGCCGGTCTGGTCACCACCGCACCGGTGCACGTGCGCGATTGCAGCCACGTCGCCACCTCGTTCCCCGGCTACCGGGAACTGGCCAACGCCTGCGGTTTCGCCATCGCATCCGTGTAGGAACGCACCCTGTGCGCGATTGCTTTTGCGGGATTCGGGATTCGCAAGTGCAAGCGCAAGCGCAAGAACATCGCGCACACGGTGCGCTCCTACCTTGTTCCAGGGCGGCAAGGTAGGCTTGGCGCCTTGACTGCCGAGGTCGCCATGCCTGATCCCTCCTTCATCGTCGCCATCCCCGCGCGTTACGGTTCCACCCGCCTGCCGGCCAAGCCGCTGCGCCTCATCGACGGTGTGCCGATGGTGGCACGCGTGGCGCAGCGGGCGTTGCAGGCCGGCGCCATGCAGGTGGTGGTGGCGGTGGACGACACGCGCATTGCCGAGGCGCTGGCGGGGCAGGGCGTGGAGGTGTGCATGACCCGCGCCGACCATGCCTCGGGCAGCGACCGCCTGGCTGAATGCGTGGCGCACTACGGCTGGCCCGACGATGCCATCGTGGTGAACCTGCAGGGCGACGAGCCGTTCGCACCGGCCGCCGGCATCCGCGAGGTGGCGCGCGCGCTGGCCGAGGACGACGCCCCAATGGCCACGCTGGCCGCGCCGATCGAGGATGCGCACGAGTTGTTCGACCCGAACGTGGTGAAACTGGTACGCGGCGCCAATGGCCGCGCGTTGTACTTCAGTCGTGCGCCCTTGCCGTGGGCGCGCGATGCATTCGCGGCAAGTCGTGATGCCTTGCCTGCCCATACGCCATTCCTGCGCCATATCGGCATTTACGCCTACCGCGCCGGCTTTCTGCGCCAGTACACCCGGCTGTCGCGTACGCCACTGGAACAGGCCGAATCGCTGGAGCAGTTGCGCGTGCTGGAACACGGGCACGCCATCGCGGTGCGTCTTTCGCCCGAACCGTTCCCGCCCGGCATCGATACCGAGGCCGACCTGCTGCGTGCCGAAGCCTGGCTGCGGAGCCAGGCATGAGCGCGCCGCGCCTCCTGTTCGTCTGCCTCGGCAACATCTGCCGCTCACCGCTGGTGGAAGGCGTGGCACGCAAGCGCTGCGCCGAAGCCGGGTTGTCGGTGGCGCTGGCCTCCTGCGGCACCGGCGGCTGGCATGCCGGCAACGGCGCCGACCCGCGCATGCGTGCGGCGGCCCGCGCGGCGGGGTTCGATCTCGAAAGCCATCGCGCACGGCAATTGCAAGTGGCGGATTTCGATCGCCATGACTGGTTGCTGGCGATGGACAGCGACAACCTGACCGAACTGAACCGTCTGGCACGACCCGGCGCCGCAGGGCAGGCTGCGTTGTTCCTGCCGTGGGCCGGGGTGACGTCGGTACAGGATTTCCCCGACCCCTATTACGGCGAAGCCGAGGGCTTTCGGCAGTGCGTG
>DATJCF010000247.1:0-2970 GCA_035514935.1 Rhodanobacter sp.
GATCCAGCGCAGACGTTTCATGGTCGGTCTCCGTGTTGTACGTGGCACCGGACAACTGCCGGTATCCGTGGTGAGCAACGCAACTCTCCGGCGTGCATCGTGCCGACTTTCGTCCAAATCGCGCACAGTACGCGTTAATGAGGGGTTATTTCATGACGCGAGTGGTGTCATGTCGTCATCAATGCGCTGATGCCTCGTGCACAGATGGTTGAACGCGCCAGCGGACGTGCGGTGTACCGCGTGTCGACCTGTGGGGAAAGAATCAGTCAGGTTGCGGACGACGGGCGGCGTGTGCACAAACCTGGCCGCTCACGGCATTGTCCCGACAGATTGCGCTTTGCTGGCGGATGGGGCCATGCGGGTCAGCCAATGTTCGAATGCCAGCAGGAATCGTTGCAGCGACTGGGCGGTGGTCGGGTCAGTCAGGACACCCTTGTCGTCGAAACGGGCGGTGGCGTTCGCCACGAATACCGTGGGTGTGGGCATCACCAGAGCCCCGCAGGCGTGCAGTACCTGTCGCAACGAGGCCTGGGCCAGGCGCGTGCCCCACGGACCACCGCTCGCGCCGAGCACGGCGATCGGTTTTTCCAGCAGTACCCCGCCCTCCGGGGCCTCGCGGGAAAGCCAATCCAGTGCATTTTTCAGCACACCTGGCATGGCATGGTTGTATTCGGGCGTGGCGATGATCAGTCCTTCCGCCGCGGCAATGGCCGCGCGCAAGGCCTGCACGCCGGCGGGGCCGGCCGGCTCGCGCTGTTCCACATCCTCATCGAACAGCGGCACCGACGACAGCGCGTCGAACACGTCCAATCGCAATGTCGGTGGCGCCATGGATGTGGCGGCGTGCAGCAGGCGGCGGTTCCACGAGGCACGGCGCAAACTGCCGGCCAGGCACAGTACCGATCGGGGTGGGCTGAGCGTGGGCATGGTGTCTCCTTGCAAGTCAGTTCAGGGGAATCAGGAAAGCCGCACATGCCATCAACAGGGCACCCATGACGGCGTCGACGCTGCGACGAACGACCGGCCGAGCCAGCCAGCGCGTCAGCCATGCGCCGAATGCGGCCCACAGCAACAGGCAAAGGGATGGAATCAGCACGAACAAACCGGCCAGTGGCAGGTGTCCCCGCAAGTCGGTGGCCGGCCACGTCGCCAGCGCCGTCAGCACCATCACCCAGCTTTTCGGATTGAGAAACTGGAAACCGATCAGCCCGAATGTGCTGATCGGAAGACCGTGTCCGACGGTGGAATCCTCGCTGCCCGTTGCAACCGCGCGGATAAGCAGTGCGACACCGAGCCAACTCAGATACAGCGCACCCGCCATCCCGGTCCAGCGCTGAAACGACGGATATGCCGCAAACAAGCGGCCTGCACCCAACGCGATCACGGCGAGCAACAACAGCCCTCCGAGCACGACACCGGCAATGGCCGGCAGCGCACCACGCAGGCCGACCTGCATGGCCGCGCGCAGCACCACGAGATTGTTGGGGCCAGGCGTGATCGCGGCGACGCCGAGCAGGCCGGCCAGGGCGAGCAGGTGATTCATGTGTGCTACCACTTGGGGCAATGGTCGAATATGTGAATGATCCAGCCTTGCATTGGAGCGTGCCGCGATACTTATGGTCTAGAATTTCGACCATGAAAGAACTTCCGCTGAATGCCTTGCGTGTCTTCGCCTTGGTCTATGCGCACGGCGGCGTGCGCGCTGCGGCGCGCGAGCTGGGCATCGCCCATTCCTCGGTGAGCCGCCATCTGGGCGAACTCGATCGTTGGCTGGGTGTGCCATTGCTGCACGCCGAGGCAGGACGCGGCGCCCCGTCTTTCACGCCGCAGGGCGAAACGCTGGGTCGCGCCACGCTGGCGGGCCTGGGCGAGATCGCGCAGGCCGTGGCGGTGCTGCGGGAAAGCCGGCCGGCCCACGCGGTGACGCTGTCCACCTCACCCTCGTTTGCGATCCGCTGGTTGCTTCCGCGGCTGCCTGCGCTGGAAAAATCGCACCCCAAACTGGAGTTGTCCGTGCAGGTGGAGCAGCGCCTGGATGCCATGGACGATGGCCGCGTCGATCTGGGCATACGCATGGGCCAGGGGCCGTGGCCGGCCCTGCACGTGGAGTCATTGATGGACGATGCGCTCTACCCGGTGATGAGCCCGGCGTTGTGGCAGGCATCCGGTCGCCCATCGAAACCTGCACAGTTGGCCGGCTTGCGCCTGCTGCATGATCGCGACCCGCAAGCGGCTTGGGAATCCTGGCGACGAATCCATGGCCCGGCCCGGCTCGCCTTGCAGGGCGGCGCGCGCTACACCTCGTCCGATCTTGTCCTGCGCGCGGCGGTGCAGGGGCAGGGTGTGGCGCTGGCACGTCACCGGCTGGCTGCGGATGACGTGGCGGGTGGCAGCTTGTTGCGGCCATTCGGCGAACTCGAGGTGCCGTTGGGGCCGTCCTATTGGATCGTGCGGCCTCAGCAGGCAAAGCCGCGTGCGGCGGTGGCCGCCGTGATCGACTGGCTGCATTGGCAGGCGGCGGGGTCGCGCCGACCGGCGCGCTGATCAGCCGCGCGCCAGCGCGCCCTCGATGAATTGCTGCAGTTGCGCGGCGCTCGGTGCGCCAGATTGCCGCGAGATCTCGTGACCCCGTCGGAACACGATCAGGGTGGGAATGCTGCGGACGTTGAAGCGCCGCGCCAGTTGCGGTTGTGCCTCGGTGTCCAGCTTGGCCAGGCGTGCGCGTGGCTCCCACTGGCTCGCGGCCCTGGTGAACACCGGGGCGAAACCCATGCAGGGACCGCACCACGGCGCCCAGAAATCCACCACCACGGGCACGTCGCCGCGCGCCGCCAGCGCATCGAAGTTGGCTGTGGTCAATTCAAGCGGATGGCCCTGGAACAGCGCCTCCTTGCAACGGCCGCAGCGTGGCGCCTCATCGATCCGGGCAGCTGGCACACGGTTGAGCGCGTGGCAATGTGCGCAGGGGAT
>DATJCF010000248.1:0-4940 GCA_035514935.1 Rhodanobacter sp.
CCCAGCACGAATACATGATGACCGAGGGCCACTGGTGGAGCGACCGCGTCGAGGCGCCCAGCGAACTGCTGCAGCGCGTACGCCTGGGCGGCATCGCGCTGAAGCGCAACCAGAGCTACCCCGGCAACACGGTGAGCTGGCGCTTCGACCAGCCCGACGCCGCCGAGCAGGTGGCGCTGCTGGTCGACGCGCCCTCGCGCGATCGTTTCACCGTGACCGCCTACAACCTCGGCGAAAAACCGCTGGATGCGCACATGACCGGCTGGAACATCGATCCGGGCACCTGGCGCATCCGCAGCGGCATCGATCGCGACGGCGACGGCAAGATCGACGGCAAACCTGCGCAACACGACGTGCCACTGGAAACCAGCACCAGCACCACGCTGCGTTTCCCGCCACGGCAAACCCAGGTGTTCGCGTTCGAACGCATCAAGGCCGGCACGCCGGTAGCCACTCGTGCCGATCTCGGTATCGGTCGTGGCGATCTGCATAGGGACGGCCAAACGCTGAAGCTGACCGTGCACAGCCTGGGCCATGTCGCGACGCTAGCGGGCCATGCGGTGGTCACCGATGCGGAAGGGCACGAAGTCGTGCGGGTCGCCCTTCCGGCCTTGCCCGCGCCGCTGGATCTGCTGCCCAAGACCGTGCAGGTCGAATTGAATCTGCCGCAAGGCTTCAAGCCTGAAGGCGCCAGCGTGCAGGTATCGCAGCAAGGCGATGCCGAGGAAGTCACCCGGCTCAACAACCGCCTGCCTCTGGATTGACCGCCCCTCCTGTAGGAGCGACTTCAGTCGCGACGCTCTTGTTTCGGTCTCAATGAACAGCGTCGCGGCTGAAGCCGATCCTACAGATGACGCCTCAGCGCTCGACAACCTCGATCACCTGCTCAAGCTCATGCCGCTCACCCGGCTGCAGCGTGATCGCATCCGGCGCCACATTGGTGACTTCCACGCTGAGGTAATGGCGCCATCTCTCGCCGATATCGTCAATTCCGCGCGCGGCCTGTTCGCCCGCATTCCACACCACCGCCGAAAGACTGCCGCGGGTGCTGATGCGGATGTCGCGGTCCAGGCTCGGGTCGTGCAGCACGTAAGGGCCGCTGGCCCCGGTGTAGATGCGGTCGCTGTATCCGGGTGGCAGCAGTTGCCAGTTGCCGTGCTGCAGGTGGGCGCGGCCAGCGTCCTTCTTGTCCAGGTAGGTCAGCCCGTCCAGGCCGGCGACGGTCACCTTGCGCACGTCGCCGACATGGAAATAGTTGTGCAGGGCCTGGGTGAACACCACCGGCTTGTCGCCGACGTTCTCGGTCGCCAGCGTTTGCGACAGCGTGCGACCGATGCGCAGCGTCATCGTCAGGTGCAGGGGCAAGCCGGTGATGGTGGGCGGCACCAGCTTCAGCACCACCGTGCCGTCGGCTTTGCGTTGCGCCTCGCGCACGTGCCATGCCGTGGTGCGAACCAAGCCGTGCGACGGCATGGCGCCGGCCTGGCCCATCTTGGCGAAATACGGCCAGCACACCGGCGTGCCACCACGGATCGGTTCCGGCTGATGCCGGCTCAGCGGCGACAGCCACAACACGTCCGGGCCACCCTTGGGCACGAACGAAAGCAACTGCCCGCCGAACACGCTGATGGCGGCGGTGGCGTACGGCGTGTCCACCAGCCACGCGGGGAAACCGTGAAATTCGCCGCTGCTCAGGCCTGCTACCCGCACGTCCGGGTCGAGCCTAGCCTGCGCCGGCGCGTTGACCAGCTGGCTGTAGCCGTCGGGCAAATGGAACGCGCTCAACGGCGCGGTCTTGTCCGGCTGGGCCGCGATGGTCGGCGCGGCCAACAGCAGCCCCAGCACGATGGAAGCGCAGATCGGTTTCATGCAAGACCACCTCCGATGAAGCACCAGCGCAGATTGGCAGAAAGCCGACTGCCCACGCCCGGCCGGACGTGGGCAGTGGATTTCGACAGGGCGTTTACTTGCCCAGCACGCTGCTGACGTAGGCGCGCAGTTTCTCGTCCTTGGCGTTGTCGAAGAAGGCCTTCTGGAAACGCTCGCCGCTGACCGCGTGCTTCACCAGCTCCGGGTCGATCGACTTCAGGCCTTCGACCAGATCCTTTGCCGCGCCACGCTTCACCGCCGCCAGGATGCCAGCGTTGGTCTGCTGCGACTGGCGCCCCGAGGCCGGGTAGCCCTGCCCGCGCTCGCCGTCGAACGCCTTCTCGAAGATGTAGCGCACGTTGATCTCGCCGCCCCAGCCGAAACCCTTGGCGTAGGGCAGGGCCAGCGCATTGCCGTTGTTGACCTGGGCAAACAGGAACGCGTCGGTGGGCTCGATGCAGTAGCCGCAATACACGCCCGGCCAGGCGTTGAGCGACATCATCGCGCCCTGGCCGGTGCCGCAGCCGCTGACCACGAAGTCGGCGGCGCCGGAGTTCAGCATCAGCGCGCCGCAGATGCCCAGGTGGATATAGGTGAGGCGATGGTCGTTCTCGCCATCCATGCCCACGTTGAACACCTCGTGGCCCTGGGCCGCGGCCACGCCCTGCAGCTGTTCGAGCACGATCGGGTTCTTGGGGGCCTGGCTGAACTCCATCATCAAGGCGATTTTCATGGGTGACTCCTTTGGTTCAAAAGTGATGCAGAGGTAATCGGAACAGTTTTTCGCTCTGGCTCTTGCCCGTCATGACCAGCCTTCGGCTGTTGTAAAGCGCTTCCAGCGTTCCCGGGGATAACGGCGTGTGCGCTTTTCAGCGCGCCAGCCAACCGCCATCGACCGGGATCACCGCGCCGTTGACGTAGTCGGCGGCGCGGGAGGCCAGGAACACGGCGGTGCCGCCCAGGTCCCCCGGCGTGCCCCAGCGCCCGGCCGGGATGCGGTCGAGGATGGCCTTGCTGCGGTCCTCGTCGGCGCGCAACTGGGCGGTGTTGTCGGTGGCCATGTAGCCCGGCGCGATGGCGTTGATGTTGACGCCCTTGTCGGCCCATTCGTTGGCCAGCAGGCGGGTGATGCCGGCGATGCCACTCTTGGAGGCGGTGTAGGAGGGCACCCGCACGCCACCCTGGAACGACAGCATCGAGGCGATGTTGATGATCTTGCCGCCGCCCTGGGCGATGAAATGCTTGCCCGCGGCCTGGCTCATGAAGAAGGCGGACTTGATGTTGACGTTCATCACGTCGTCCCAGTCCTTCTCGCTGAAGTCCACCGCGTCGGCGCGACGGATCAGGCCGGCGTTGTTGACCAGGATGTCCAGCCGACCCAGTCCTTCGATGGCCTCGGCCACCACCCGGTCGACCGGCTCGATGTTGATCAGGTTGGCGTCGATGTTGACGAACCGGCGCCCCAGCGCGCGCACCTTCTCGGCGGTCTCGTCGGCCGGCACGATGCCGGCGCCGGCAATATCGGCACCGGCGGCGGCCAGCGCCACCGCAATGCCCTGGCCCAGCCCGGTATTGGCACCGGTTACCAAAGCGACCTTGCCTTCGAGACTGAATGGATTCGTCATGGTGTTCTTCTCTCCGAACGGTGGTACGTGGGTTGGGAAGACGGCCGTATTCGACAGTTTTTGTGGTCGACGCGGCCGGATGCGCACGCGACGGTTTGGGCGTCCGTCATGAGGCGGCTGAACATCATTATGCCTATTTTGGTAACCGGTGTCATTTTTCCGGGAAGGACCAGCCATTCGGGTGCTCGGAGTCCGGAAAGCCGGTGCCTATGAACCATCCAGACCAGAGCCAGAAGCCGCCCGCTGCTTCCTTCCCCCGCTCGCGGGGGAAGGAAGCATGGAGTGCCGTTACGTCGCCCCGCGGTGCGCGGGAAGGAGCCTTTTGCAGCGCTCAGCGCTGCGGCGGCTGGCAGGAGTCGCGAACCACCACATGCGGCCGCACGCTGGCGGAAGCCAGCGGCCCCTGGCCTTCGGGCTGGAGCAGCATCGCGGCCGCTGTACGCCCGGTGTCACGGGTGTTGCGGCGAACCGAGGTCAGCGAGGGCGACAGGCGCGAGGCCAGCGAGCTGTCGTCGTAACCGATCACCGACAATTCGCGCGGAATGTCGATGCCGGCGCGCAAGGCCACCTTGTACACACCGGCGGCCATTTCGTCGTTGCCGGTGAAGATGGCGGTGGGGCGGCGCTCGCCCAGCAGCAGTTTCTCGGCCGCCGCCAGGCCCGACTCGAAGGTATAGCCCGCTTCGACGATGCGGTCGTCCGGCAAGGTGATGCCGCGCTTGCGCAAGGCGTCGAGGAAACCGGCGGAACGCTCCAGCGTGGAACGGTAGGCCACGGGGCCGGTGATCAGGGCCACGTCGCGGTGGCCCAGCGACAGCAGGTAGTCCGCCGCTTCCGCCGCGCCGTCGCGATCGTGGGTGATCACCATCTGCGAGCTTTCGTCCATCGGCACCGCGGCGATGCGCACATAGCGGCAGCCGATGTCCTTGAGCATCTCGACCAGCGCCTGATCTTCCGAGGCACGCGGCACCAGGATCACGCCGTGCAGCTTGTGCTGTTGCGCAAACCGACGCACGCCCTCGATGTAGTCGGCGCTGCGGGAATCGCAGGGGTGCACCACCAGTTCGAAGCTGGATCCGCGCAGCGCGTCGAGCGCGCCGTACTGCATGTCCACCACGTACTGGGCGGTGGGGTTGTCGTACACCATGCCGATCAGGAACGAGCGCCGGAACGCCAACCCGCGCGCCATCGGGTCGGGCGCATAACCCACCTCGCGCATCAGCGCCTCGACCTTGTCGCGGGTGTCTTTGCGCACCAGCGGCGAGTTGTTGATGATGCGCGAGACGGTTTTCTTGGAAACGCCCGACAGCCGTGCGATGTCGTTGATCGTCACGGTTTTGGAATCGGCCTTCTTGCTCAAGGGAATCCTTTGGAATCCTTCTGCGCGGGCCTTTCAACCATCGGGTTTCAGTCCAGCGCGCGGTAACGGAAATGGTGGAATGTCAC
>DATJCF010000249.1:0-11615 GCA_035514935.1 Rhodanobacter sp.
GCAGGACGACGCCCACGTCACCGCCCGGCTGCGGGCGGCCGGCGCGTTGCTGATCGGCAAGACCAACATGGATGAAGGCGCCCTGGGCGCCACCACCGACAACCCGCATTTTGGCGCCACCCACAATCCGCATCGGCACGGCTATACCGCGGGCGGTTCGTCCGGCGGCGCGGCGGCGGCTGTGGCGGCGGGGCTGGCGGTGGCCGCGGTGGCGTCGGACAGCCTGGGATCGGTGCGTATCCCGGCCAGTTATTGCGGCGTCTACGGGCTCAAGCCCACCCATGGCGAGATTTCCGCCCGCGGCATGGTGACGGCGGCACGCCGGCTCGACGCGGTCGGCCTGCTGGCGCGCAGCGCCGACGACCTCACCGTGCTGCTGCAGGTGCTGGCCGGCTACGACGCCGACGATGCACGCTCGCGCCGCCGCCGGGTGGCGTTCGCCTTGCCGGATTGGGAGCCGGGCCACCTGCGCGTGGGCCTGCTGCCGAACCTGGCCGCCGTGGGCGTGGAGCCCGAGGTGATCGAGGTGTTCGAGGCGGCGATGGCGAAACTGCCGCACGCCCTCAGCGACCGTCGCACCGTCGATTTCGCCGACTGGAATTTCAGCCGCACCCGCCGCGCCGGCCTGCTGTTGATGGAGGCCGAAATGCTGGGCACGTTCGCCAGCGACCTGGCCCATACCGACAAGCCGGTGTCCGCGCGCTTCCGCGGCATGCTCGACTTTGCCGCGAAGAAGAGTGCCGCCGACTACGCCATCGCCGACCGCGTGCTCGATGCCGCCACATTGAAGATGCGCCGCCTGTTCGCCCAGGTCGACGTGCTGGTGCTGCCCACCACGCCACAAGGTGCTTTCCCGCTGGATGGCCCGGTACCCGATTCCCAGGCCGATCTCACCAGCTTCGCCAGCCTGGCCGGCTGCCCGGCGGTGAGCCTGCCGATGGGCCATCTGCCCAACGGGCTGCCGGTGGGCTTGCAACTGGTGGGCGCCAGGGGCTCGGATCTGCGGCTGCTGGAACTGGCATCGGTGTGCGCGGCTACGCTGGATACGGCGCCGACGTATCCGGTGATTGCGTAGCGTTGGCGGGCGGTGGCCCTTCGACTCCGTTGCGCCACGCTCAGGGTGATCGGTTCAGGAGGCTTGTTCGGCGGAGTTGGTCCGGGTTCCCCCAGCCGATCACCCTGAGCGTGGGCCCCAGGCCGGAGTCGAAGGGCGACTCCGTAAGGCGGCTATCCATATGGCCGGGTGTTATTAAGATATGAAAAGACGTCTGGACGTCCATTCATGGAATTGGCCTAAGATGAGTGCCCCGGGACGCGTATCAGTTGGGTCTGTTGGCGTGTTTCCCGATGCCACCCGATGTCGAGCTTCCCACTGATGACCATCCCCGCCGCACCGCGTACGCACCTCGATGACCTCGAGGCGGAAAGTATCCACATTTTTCGCGAGGTGATGGCCAGCTTCCAGAAGCCGGTCATGCTGTATTCGATCGGCAAGGACTCGTCGGTATTGCTGCATCTGCTGCGCAAGGCCTTTTACCCGGGCAAGTCGCCGATCCCCCTGCTGCACGTGGATACCACCTGGAAGTTCCGCCAGATGATCGCGTTCCGCAACGCCGTGGCGGCGGCGGGTGACGTGGACGTGCTGGTGCATATCAATGAGGAGGGCGTGCGCCAGGGCATTTCCCCGCTGACGCACGGTGCCACCGTGCACACCGACGTGATGAAAACCCAGGCGCTGAAGCAGGCGCTGAACAAGTATGGTTTCGACGCGGCCATCGGTGGGGCGCGGCGCGATGAGGAAAAGTCGCGCGCGAAGGAGCGCGTCTTCTCGTTCCGCAACGCGCAGCATCGCTGGGACCCGAAGAACCAGCGTCCCGAGCTGTGGCATACCTACAACACGCATATCCGCAAGGGCGAAAGCGTGCGGGTGTTCCCGATGTCCAACTGGACCGAGATGGATGTGTGGCTGTACATCCAGCGCGAGAACATCCCGGTGGTACCGCTGTACTTCGCCAAGCCGCGGCCGGTGGTCGAGCGCGATGGCGCGCTGATCATGGTCGATGACGAGCGCTTCACCCTGCGCGAGGGGGAAACCGTGCAGATGCGGGAGGTGCGCTTCCGCACGCTGGGCTGTTACCCGCTGACCGGGGCGGTGGAATCCTCCGCCACCACGCTGGAAAGCATCATCGAGGAGATGGCCACCTCGCGCAGTTCCGAGCGACAGGGGCGCGTGATCGACCAGGACCCCACCGCCTCGATGGAACGCAAGAAGCAGGAGGGCTATTTCTGATGAACGCACAACCTGACATCATCGTGGATACGGCCGCCGTTGCCGCGGCCACGGCTTCCAAGAGCCTGCTGCGTTTCATCACCTGCGGCAGTGTGGACGACGGCAAGAGCACCCTGCTGGGTCGCCTGCTTTACGACGCCGGCATGTTGTCGGACGACCAGCTCGACACCCTGGCGCGCGAAAGCAAGCGCCAGCGCGGTGACGGCAGCGACGTACTGGATTTCTCCCTGCTCACCGACGGCCTGGATGCCGAGCGCCAGCAGGGCATCACCATCGACGTGGCGTACCGCTACTTCCACACCGCGCGGCGCAGCCTGATCGTGGCCGATTGCCCCGGCCACGAGCAGTACACCCGCAACATGGCCACCGGCGCCTCCAATGCCGAGCTGGCCGTGGTGCTGGTCGATGCGCGCAAGGGCCTGCTGCCGCAGACGCGCCGTCACACTTATATATGTGGCCTGCTCGGCATCCGCCACGTGGTGCTGGCGGTGAACAAGATGGATCTGGTCGATTACCACCAGGCCACCTACGAAACCATCGCCACCCAGTACCGGCAACTGGCGCAGGACTTGGGCATCACCGACGTGCATTGCCTGCCGGTGGCGGCGCTTACCGGTGACAACGTGGGCAGCCGCTCGCCGCGCATGCCGTGGTACCAGGGCGACAGCCTGCTGCAAGTGCTGGAAACGGTCGACGTGGCGACGGTGCGCGCCGACGATTTCCGCATGCCGGTGCAATGGGTCAACCGCCCGGATCAGTCGTTCCGCGGCTACGCCGGCACCATCAGTGGCGGCCGTGTTTCGCGCGGTGACGAGATCGTGGTGCAGCCTGGCGTGCAGCGCGCACGCATCGATCGCATCGTCACTGCCGATGGCGATCTGGACAGTGCGGTCGAGGGGCAGGCGGTCACGCTTTGCTTCGACCGCGAGATCGACGCCAGCCGCGGTGACGTGATCGCCGATGCGTTGCGTCCCGCGCCCGTTGCCGACCAGTTCACCTGCCACCTGCTGTGGATGGGCGACACCACACTGCTGCCCAACCGCACCTACTGGATGAAGATCGGCACCCGCACGGTCAATGCGCGGGTGATGTCGATCAAGCACAAGGTGGACGTGAACAGCCAGGCCAAGCTGGCCGCGCGCCATCTGGATCTCAACGAGGTGGGCTATTGCACGGTGGGCCTGGACGATGCCATCGCGTTCGAGGCCTATACCGCCAACCGCACGTTGGGTGGTTTCATCCTGATCGACCGGCAGACCAACGCCACGGTCGCCTGCGGCATGCTGGATTTCGCGCTGGACCGTTCGTCCAACGTGCATTGGCAGCACATGGATATCGACAAATCCGTGCGCGGCTCCAGCAAGGGCCAGCAGCCGACGTGCCTTTGGTTCACCGGCCTGTCCGGCGCCGGCAAATCCACCATCGCGAACCTGGTGGAACGGCGCTTGCACGTGCTCGGCTATCACACCTACCTGCTGGATGGCGACAACGTGCGCCACGGCATCAACAAGGACCTGGGCTTCACCCCGGAAGCCCGCGTGGAGAACATCCGCCGTGTGGCCGAGGTGGCGCACCTGATGGTGGACGCGGGGTTGATCGTGCTGGTCAGCGTGATCTCGCCGTACCAGAGCGAGCGCCGCTCGGCGCGCGAACTGTTCGATACCGGCGAGTTCCTGGAGGTGTTCGTGGATACCACGCTGGCCGAGTGCGAAGCGCGTGATCCCAAGGGCCTCTACCAGAAGGCGCGTGCGGGCGAGATCCGCAACTTCACCGGCATCGACTCGCCGTACGAAAAGCCCGAGGCGCCGGATATCCATCTGGTCACCGCCGGCCAGCGCGCCGAGGAACTGGCCGAGCAGGTCACCCAGCAACTGCTGGCGCGGCTGAACGGCTGATGTAGGAGCGCACCCTGTGCGCGATGCTCTTCCGTAACGTGACGAAGAGCATCGCGCACAGGGTGCGCTCCTACAAAAGCCGGTTGTTCGGGGGTTTGCCGGATAATCGGCGTCATGGCGATCGAATGGCAACGCGTGGATCTGGTGGCGGGTGCCGACGTGGCGTTGCTGCCGCGGTGGCTGGTACCCGATGAGACCGAATCGACCTTCACCGCGCTGCACGCGGCCATCCCGTGGGAAACCCATCGCCTGCGCCTGTTCGGTCGTGAGGTGGCTGCACCGCGGTTGAGCTGCTGGATCGGCGATCCGTACACCAGCTACGTCTATTCCGGCACCCGTTTCGAACCGCATCCCTGGCTGCCCTTGCTGGCCGAACTGCGCGAGCGCCTGCAACAGGCCTGCGACACACGGTTCAACAGCGTGCTGGCCAATCTCTATCGCGATGGCCGCGATTCGATGGGTTGGCATAGCGACGATGAACCCGAGCTCGGCGCCCAGCCGCTGATCGCGTCGTTGAGCCTCGGTGCCGAAAGGCGCTTTCGACTGCGCCGGCGCCTGCCGCGCACGGCCAAACTGTCGCCCGCCGATACGGTGAGCCTGGTATTGCCACCGGGCAGCGTGCTGCGCATGGCCGGCGCCACCCAGCGGCTGTACCGGCACGATCTGCCGAAGACGCGTGCCGCCGTGGGGCCGCGTATCAACCTCACCTTCCGCTGGATCGAACCGCGCTGAAACCCGTGCGTGGCGCGCGACGCGACGGAAGTCCAGTGCCAGAGGCGCGCTTGGATTGCATGCCGGCGCTGGGGATAATGCAGCCACTTCCTCTCAAGCCGCTTCCCCATGACCGAAAAGACCGTACTCAATGCCACGCATCGCGCACTCGGCGCGCGCATGGTCGACTTCGGCGGCTGGGACATGCCGATCAACTATGGCTCGCAGATCGAGGAGCACCACGCGGTGCGCCGCGACGCGGGCATGTTCGACGTGTCGCACATGACCGTGATCGATCTGCACGGCCCGCGTACGCGCGAGTTCCTGCGCCATCTGCTGGCCAACAATGTCGACAAGCTGAAGAAGCAGGGCAAGGCGCTGTATTCGTGCATGCTCAACGAGCGCGGTGGCGTAATTGATGACCTGATCGTGTACTTTTTCGACGAGGCGCATTTCCGCCTGGTAGTGAACGCCGGCACCCGCGCCAAGGACCTGGCTTGGATCACGCAGCAGGCCCAGGCGTTCGCGGTGGAAGTGAAGGAGCGCCCCGACTTCGCCATGATCGCGGTGCAGGGGCCCAACGCGCGCGGCAAGGTGCTCGACCTGCTCAATGCCATGGATCGCCCGCGCATCGAAGCGCTGGGCAAGTTCACCGCGGCCGCAGCGCAGGGCCCGCACGGCATGCCGCTGTTCATCGCGCGCACCGGCTACACCGGCGAGGACGGCTTCGAGATCATGCTGCCGAATGAAGATGCCGTCGCGTTGTGGCAGGCATTGAGCGAGGCAGGCGTCGCCCCGGCCGGTTTAGGTGCGCGCGATACCTTGCGCCTGGAGGCCGGCATGAACCTCTACGGCCAGGACATGGATGATGAGGTGTCGCCGTGGGAGGCCAACCTCGGCTGGACGATCGCCCTGGACGAAGGCCGTGACTTCATCGGTCGTGGTCCGCTGGAGACGATGAAGGCCGCCGGCGTGCCCCGCGTGATGATCGGCCTGGTGCTGGACGAAAAAGGCGTGCTGCGCCACGGCCAGCGCGTAACGACCGCCAACGGCAGCGGGGAAATCCTCTCCGGCAGCTTCGCCCCGACCTTGAACAAGGCGGTGGCCTTTGCGCGCATCCCGGCCGGCGATCCGGGCGAGATCAGCGTGGACATTCGTGGTCGCGAGCTGCCGGTGCGGCAGGTGAAGTATCCGTTTGTCCGCGATGGTCAGCCGTGCGCCGGCATCTGAGCGTTTTCGCCGCGCCCATGGCACGGTTTGTACACAACGGTTGCGTCTAGAATTGCCGCCGTTACTCTGCCCAACCCCTTACTGACTGGATCCGACCATGAGCGAAATACCCGGTGATCTGAAGTTCCTGAAGTCCCACGAATGGGCACGCGTCGAAGACGATGGCCTGGTCCGCGTGGGCATCTCCGAGCATGCGCAGGAGCAGCTCGGCGACCTGGTCTATGTGGAATTGCCTGAGGTCGGCGCCAGCGTCGTGGCCGGTGCCGGCACGGCCGTCGTCGAATCGGTCAAGGCCGCATCGGACATCTATTCGCCGATCTCCGGCGAGGTGGTCGAGATCAATGAGCTGCTGAGCGACAAGCCCGAGACGATCAACGAAGACGCCTACGGCGATGGTTGGATGTTTCTGGTGCGTCCCAGCGACCGCGCCGAACTTGACGAACTGCTCGACGCCCACGACTACGAAGCCCTGATCGAAAACGAAGATCATTGAGCGCGACGTGTCCGGAACGAACGACGGCCGCCTATGCGGCCGTCGTTTTTTTGACTCGTCGATGATGTCGGTCGACGATCGATGTGTGCGAAAACGCGGTCGACGAGGACGCGTTGCGCTTCGCCTCCTGCGTGCCGAACGACCCGCTTCGTCGCGTTTTCGTCACGCCAGGATCGACCAGGCGGAATTATTTTTTCAGCTTGTGACCGACGACGCGACGAACTTTCAGTGGTGTTCTGTTCATATGCGCAGCACCAAAAAAAAGCGGTTACACACCATGCTTGCCACAACAGCAAACATGGCATTCGAATTTCTTTTCTTGCACCTTATTGCGTGTATCCAGCGCAATACGGTGCTTTTTTGCTGTTTCAGTGAAATTTCGAATGGACGTATAGACGTCCATGATAAGGAACGGTGCTTGGCGGGGAGACCCTCGCCGCAACGGGTTTTCAGTCCTTCCGGGTGCCTTCCAACCGAATGGATTTCATGCCTAAAATCCATTGACAGGTGAAATCTTCGGGGCTAGCTTTCGCATCAGATAACGGGGAACGTTGCCATGGCGACATCAAAATTTATCAAGCCTTATGTAGAGCACGGTGAGAAGGCGGCAGCCGTACGCAAGATCACCGTCTCGATTCCGCTTCATGTACTGCACAAGCTGTCCGATCTGCGCACGTATCGCCAGGTCAACAATCTTCGGCACGCTACCAACAGCGACTTGTTGGTCGAAGCGTTCCTTCACGCTTTTACTGGGCAACCACTGCCAACTGATGAGGAGCTGAGACGAACCATGGCCACTGCCAAAAAACCTGCTGCAAAGAAACCGGCCGCCAAGAAGGCCGCCAAGAAATCCACCGCGAAGAAGGTTGCTGCCAAGAAGCCGGTAGCGAAGAAGCCGGTCGCGAAGAAAGCCGCTGCCAAGAAGGTTGCGGTGAAGAAGGTTGCCGCGAAGAAAGCGGCGCCGAAGAAAGCTGCCGCCAAGAAACCGGCAGCCGCCAAGAAAGCCGCCGTGAAGAAGGTGGCGGTGAAGAAGGTTGCCGCGAAGAAAGCGGCGCCGAAGAAAGCCGCCGTCAAGAAAGCTGCACCGGCTCGGGTGGTCAAGGCCACCAAGACCGCCAAGGCAAAAGCGAAGAAATAAGCGTCCAAGAAACAAGCTGTACGTTGTCGGATTCATCGTTGATTTCTCTCCCCGCGGTGCCCAGCGCGGGGAGAGCACTTCGAAAGTCTTCGTCCCGGCCTGGCCGGGACGCTTCGTTTCCGGCTCCCGGTTTTGTGCGTGGGACGCAAATCCGCCGGGTCGCTGTTCTCTCCGGATCGCTCGCGCCGCGCGGCTTGTTCGCAGGACGTTGCCGTCCGCGCCGACCCTGCCGTTGCCCGCGCAAACGATACGTTGAACGTTGATTTGCCGTGTCGCTTCGTTTGGGGTTACCTTGTCGCACATCCGCGCTGCGGCCTGTCAGGGGACCGGTCGCTCCTGGATCTACAGGGGGAAAAAAGCGCGGGTATCTATCGACACTCAGCGAGAGACTATGGATACCCGAAATACACTTCATTCGCGCCGGCGTTCGCGCGGTGCGTTCAGGCCCGTGGCCATTGCCATTCTGGTCGTCATCGGTTTGCTGGCTATCGCCGCATGGTTCCTGATCGTGCGCCCCTACCAGGCGCAAGTGCTGGCTGATGCGGGTGGTCATCCGTCCACCCCGGTGGCAGCTACCACCTCCAACGCCGCGCCGCCGCCAGCCAACGTGCAGGCGATGGATACCAGCGAGCTCCTTTCCGAAGCGGGCAAGGCGGTAAGGGAGCAACGGCTGCTGGCGCCAGCCGGCAACAATGCGTTCGAGTTCTATCTGCGCGTGCTCGAAAAGCAGCCGGGCAACCAGGTGGCGACCGATGCGTTGCGTGAGACGTTTCCGTTCGCGGCCACGTCGGCGGAGCAGGTCATCAACCGAAGTGACTTCGGTGAAGCACAGCGGCAGATCGACCTGCTCGCCAAGGCGGACCCGACGAATTTCACCCTGACCATCCTGCGCTCCAAACTCGATGCGCAACGCAAGGTGCTGGACAAGCAGCAGCAACTGGTGCTCGACCAACAGAAGGCGCAGGAGCTTGCGCAGCAGAAAGAGGCGGCCGACAAGCAGGCGGCCGAACAGCAGGCGGCCCAGGCTGCGCAGATGGCGGCGCAGCAGAAAACGCAGCAGACACGTACGCCGCAAAGAACGGCGGCGGCTGATACCGCTCAGGCCTCGGGTGCGCAAGACAATGTCGCAACCACCGAGGCCGTGCTGGTCAAGGGTGCGACGGCGCGTTATCCCCCATCGGCGATGCGGGCGCAGCAGGAAGGCTGGGTCATCGTGTCCTTCATGATCGATCCCGATGGCAGGACCAGCCACATCGACGTGGTGAGTTCGGAACCTCGTCGTGTCTTCGACCGTGCCGCGATAGAAGCCGTGAGCCGCTACGAATTCACCCCGGCGACGCGGGGTGGCGTGCCGACGGCCAGCAAGCAGCAGCAGCGGATCGAGTTCAAGTTGCGCTGAGTGAAGTCCGGGGCATGCAGGTTCGTTGAGCCTGCATGCCCTTCGGCCCTGCGTCACCGACGCGCGCTATCGCATGTCCGCGCTTCCGGCTCAATGATGGCTGGGCTTCCGGTGCCTGACGGCTTTCTTGTGCTTCGGCGCCGTCTTGCGCAGCGGGCGGGAAGGCGGTGGCGCGTGTTCGAGACCGGCCCAGTCGACGTGCGGCAATCCCAGCAGGCCGTCCAGCACCATCGGCATCAGGCCGCTGGGCGTGGGTCCGGTGGAATTCCACAAGGTGACCACACCGACCTGGTACTTCGGGAAGAAGCCGATCATGGTGCGGTAACCGGCCACCGCGCCGGCGTGGTAGATCAGCGTTTCGCCGCCGTAGTCGTACACGCGCCAACCCAGTGCGTAATGCGCCGCGGTGAGTCGGCCGCGACGCCACGGTGTGGCATGCAGTTCACTCGGGGTGGCCACGCCGGGGGCGTGCAGCACCTTGAGCAAGGAGGGCGACAGCACATCGGGACGGCCGCCCATTTGTGCGACCAGCCATTTCTCCATGTCGCGCAGGCTGGCGTTGACGCCGGCTGCCGGCGCCACGCGGTAATAGGTTTCGTTGGGCGTGAACGGGATCCAGCCGCGGCTGCTGGCGTGGTGCGGACGCGCCCAGCTCTTGCTGGTTTCGAGGGCGGCCAGGCCGTAGCTGGCAGTGGCCATGCCCAGCGGGTAGAACAGCCGCTTGTCGACCAAGTGATAGAAGAAGTCGCCCGTGCGCGCGAACAGCACATCGCCGATCATGCCGAACGCGACGTTCTGGTAGCCGTAGCACTGGCCGATGCCGCAGGTCATGTCGACTTCGTCCAGCTTGCGCACCAGTTCCTGGTACGGCACATCGCCTTCGAGCAGGTTGTCGTAGGTGTTGCGTGGCAAGCCCAGCCGTTGGCCGAGGATGTCGCCGACCGTGGCCTGGTCGGAAGCGTGCGCATCCTTCAGCTTGAAGTACGGCAGCACGTCGATGAGCCGGGTGTCCCAGCCGAGCTTGCCGTCGTCGACCAGCAAGCCGGTGATCGCGGTGGCGAAGGCCTTGGACAATGACGCCAGCCGGAAGACCGTCTTCGGCGTGACCGGTTCCTTCGTCGCCGCGTCGGCGTAACCGACCGTCTCCTCGAACACCACCTTGTCGCCGATCACGACGGCCGTGGCCAGGCCAGCTACGGCATCACGCTTGCCCAGCGTATTCAGCCATTGGCGATAGTCGTCGAGCGTGGCCTTGACGCGCGCCGGCGGCAGCTTCTGCACGCCTGGGGCGGGGGTGGCCGAAGCCGGGGCGACGGGGGCGGCGTTACTTGTCTCAAGCGGTGCGCAAGCCAGGGAGAATGCACCGGCGGCGACCAAAAATATCTTTCGAAACGGCATGTTATTCTGATTTCGTTGCGGCGCGAACACGTGCTGGGGAGAGGAGGCGATACCGATGAGCCTGATTATTTTGCTGGTAGTAGTCGTTTTGATTGTCTTGTACTTCGTGGCGATCTACAACGGACTGGTTACCTCACGCAACAGCTACAAGAACGCTTTCGCGCAGATAGACGTGCAGCTTACGCGCCGACACGATCTGATTCCCAACCTTGTGGAAACGGCCAAGGGCTACCTGGCCCACGAACGCGGCACGCTGGAGGCCGTGGTGCAGGCGCGCAATGCGGCCGTGAACGGTTTGGCCGGCGCCAAGGCCAACCCCGGCGATCCCGCTGCGATGCAACAGCTGGCGGGCAGCGAGAACGCGTTGACACAGACCCTGGGGCATCTGTTCGCGTTGCAGGAAGCGTACCCCGACCTGAAGGCCAACCAGACCATGATGCAGTTGTCCGAGGAGCTGACCTCCACGGAAAACCGCGTGGCCTTCGCGCGGCAGGCGTTCAACGATTCAGTGCTGACCTACAACAACAAGCGCGAAGTCTTTCCGGCGTCGGTGGTGGCCAGCAGCTTCGGCTTCGTGGCTGCCGAGCCGTTGAAGATCGAAGACCCGGCCGTGCGCGACGTGCCGAAGGTTTCCTTCAGCTGATCGTCATCGCGTCACGGCACCCGCCGTGACGCGCCTGGTTCGGAGTGCCCATGGATTTCTTTGCGCAACAGGCGCGCGTGCGCGGCAGCAGCCGTCGACTGGTCGTGCTGTTCGCGCTGGCGGTGGTCGCCATCGTGGTGGCGATCGATGCGGTGGTGTGGGTGGCCATGGGGCAGCGCCCGGTCGATGGCGGCCCTGCACCGTCGAACCTGCCCTTGCTGGCGACGACCACGGTCGTGGTGCTGATGGGTATCGGCCTCAGCTCGCTGTTCCGCGTCATGAGCCTGACCGGTGGCGGCAAGAAGGTGGCCGAAAGCCTCGGCGCGGTGCCGGTACCGCCGGATACGCGCGACCCGGTGCTGCGCCAGCTGCGCAACGTGATCGAAGAGGTGGCAATCGCCGCGGGCGCGCCCGTGCC